>JBJMXE010000101.1:0-21937 GCA_045809745.1 Chthoniobacterales bacterium
ATTCACTGTCAGCTACGCAGGTGATTGCCCGAATCCGTGCCGACCTGGGATTCGAGCTGCCTTTGCGCGAAATTTTTGACGCCCCAACGATTCGACAACTGGCAGCGCGTCTGTCAACTGCTGTGCACACCCAATCTCCAGTGTTTCGTCGGAAACGTCGTGAGGGCCCAGTCTCTCTGTCGTTCGCGCAGGAGCGCCTTTGGTTTTTGGATCAGCTTGAGCCGGGCAGCTCTGCTTATCACATTCCCGATGCCTATCTCGTGAACGGGCCTTTGGATGTGTCCACTCTCGAGCGAAGTTTGGAGGCCGTGATTCAGCGGCACGAGTTGCTCCGGACGACTCTACAATCGAGGGATGGCAAACCGGTGCAGGTCGTGGCCAACACGGCGAATCTTAAAATTCGTGAGATCGATCGGTGCGGAATTTCTGAATCCGAACAGGAGCTAGAAATCGAACGGCAGATCGAAGAGAATTCGGCAACGGTTTTCGATCTCGCTCGCGGTCCTCTGTTGCAGCTCAAAGTGGTTCGGCTCGCAGCCGAGCGTTATCTGCTGCTGGTCAACATGCACCACGTCGTGTCGGACGATTGGTCGTTAGGCGTATTTTACCGAGAGCTATCGCTGTTTTACGCCGTATTTGTGAGCGGCAAGGAGGCGGTGGCCGAGCTGCCGCCGCTATCACTTCAGTACTCGGATTACGCGATCTGTCAGCGACAGTGGCTGGAGAGTGGCGAGCTGAGCCGCCAATTAAATTACTGGCAGGAACAACTGTCCGGATTGGAGCCGTTGGATTTGCCTACCGATTTTCCACGGCCGCCGAGACAAACGTTTGTCGGAACCAGGATCCCTTTCAGTTTGTCGCCCGAACTGACTGCGGGTCTAAAGGCCTTCAATCGCGGCGCGAATGCAACTCACTTCATGACCTTGCTGGCTGCGTTTCAGGTGCTGTTGTCAAAATATTCACGCCAGTCCGATGTCGTTGTCGGCACCCCGATCGCCAATCGTCGGCACGTCGAGCTGGAAACGTTGTCTGGATTTTTTGTTAACATGCTGGTGGTTCGTGGTGATTTGACCGGCAACCCCAATTTCCGGGAGCTGGTTAGGCGGGCCCGTCGCACCGCACTGGATGCGTATCAACATCAGGATATGCCGTTTGAAAAATTGGTGGAGGCGATCAACCCTGACCGCGACCTAAGCCGGCCGCCGCTGTTCCAGGTCATGTTCGCCATCCAGGATGTTCCAACACATCCGCTCACAATTCCCGGCGCCCAGGTCGCGCGAAGAGTTCATGGCGTACACGCCACTCATTTTGACCTGGAGCTTTATCTTTCGACCCAAAGTGATGTGTGGACTGGGTTCATAGGCTACAACACCGACCTGTTTTCGGCAGGAACGATCGAACGCATGATCGGTCATTATCAGACATTGCTGGAGTCCTTGCTGGCCGCTCCTGACCTCCCAGTCTTCACAATCCCGATGTTGACCCGCGCAGAGCGCGGCCAGCTGGCGAAGTGGAATCATGCAACGGAACATTTCGCACCGCCCGATTGCATTCATCAGCTGTTCGAGGCTCAGGTCGCGAAATCACCGAAAGCGACGGCGCTTGAATTCCAGGATCAAACGCTCACCTATCAGGAATTGGACCTTCGAGCCAGCCAGCTGGCGGCTTACCTCCAATCGATTGGAGTTCGTCGTGAAAGCCGGGTTGGCATTTGCGTGGAGCGCTCACTTGAAATGGTGGTGGCGCTGCTCGCAATTCTGAAAGCCGGCGGGACTTACATCCCGATCGACATCCATTTCCCGGCTGATCGAATTGCTCTCATACTGAAGGATGCAGAAGCGCAGGCACTGATTCTACACGACTCTCTCCGGCGTCTGTGTCTTGGGTTCGACGGCGCGATTGTGTCGGTGGATCAGCCGGTGCCAGATGTAGCAAGGGTTGACCCCGTTGAGGTGTCCGGTGCGGACGCCGCTTACATCTACTACACATCTGGTTCAACCGGCCGACCCAAAGGTGTTCTGTTGGAACACCGGTCGGTAGTCAATTTCCTGCGCGGATTTCAGGAGCGACCTGGCATGACAGATAAGGACGTGTTGCTCGCCCTAACCACTATTTCATTCGACCCGGCGGTGTTGGAAATTTTCCTCCCTCTTAGCGTCGGCGCACGAACGGTCATTGTGCCGGAAGCGACCAGAATGGATCCGGAGAAGCTGGTGGATCTGTTGCAGCAATCGGGCGCCACGATCTTTCAGGCTACTCCGACGATGTGGCAGCTCCTGCTTCGTTCCGAATGGCGCCGCCCGGAAGTCAGAGCACTGATCGGTGGCGAGATTCTTACTCCTGACCTGGCGCGCGAGATCCTCAGCCGCTGTGGAGAACTTTGGAATCTTTACGGCCCCACCGAGACCACCGTCTGGTCTACAGCCGCCCGGATCGAACGGGCCGAGGACATCACGATCGGGTCCACCATCCCTAACCAGCACTGCTACATTGTTGATGCGCACGATCAGCTGGTGCCGGTTGGCGTACCTGGTGAGCTGTGGATTGGAGGAGCGGGCGTCGGACGACACTATGTGGCTCAGCCAGAGCTCAGCGCCGAACGCTTTATTCCCGATCCATTCGGCGGCAAAAATGGCGCTCGCGTCTACCGGACCGGTGATCTTTGCCGATATCGCGCCGACGGACAAATCGAGTTCCTTGGTCGCGTTGATCAACAAATAAAAATCCGCGGCTTCCGGATCGAACCCGGTGAGATAGAAGCGGCTCTGATTGAGCATCCGGCCATCCAACAATGCGCAGTCGTCGATCGAACCGAGCCGGCCGGTGAACGACGCTTGATCGCCTACTTCGTGGCGACCGATTGCACATCCGTTCCGGATCCGTGGAGTTTGCGCGAATTCCTGCGGCGAAAACTCCCGGATTACATGCTGCCGGCTGCGTTCGTTACACTGGAAAAGCTGCCGCTGACCCGTTCCGGCAAGGTGCAGCGAAGCGCTCTGCCCGCGCCCGAACCGGTTAGACGTGGTTCGGCGAATGCCGCCAATATTGGCCGCAATATCGTGGAAAGGCAGGTGGCGCAGATCTGGGAAGCTATTCTACAGATGGATCAGATTGGTCTAACCGATGATTTCTTCGAAATCGGGGGCCACTCTTTGATGGCGATTCAGCTGATGACCGAAATCAATGCCGCCTTTGATATCCACTTGCCGCTCGCTACGATCTTCCGGGCGCCTACGATCGAAAGCCTTACCCAGGCCATTCAAACGAGTAGCGACATTAAGCTAAAGCCACCCGGATTAATCATTTCGCGTGGACATGAAAATGTTCAGAGACTGTTCTGGGCGCCTTCGGTTGGACCCGCCGAGCGGTTTGTGGAATGTCATCACCTGGCCCGCATGCTGCGCGGCGAGTACCGGTTCTGCGGATTCGATCCTGCGCCTCAATTGAGCACGATTGACGCTCTGGCCGAACATTGCGTTCAACTGGTTCGATCCGAACAGCCGCAGGGTCCTTACTACCTTGCTGGTTATTGCCAGGGCGGCCATGTCGCTTATGAAATTGCGACTCGACTTGAGCGGGAAGGCGAAGAGGTCGCGTTGCTCGCCGTGATCGACTGTTCGGCACGCGACATGGCGCTTAACCTCCGCCAGCAGGCTTACTGGGTTCGTGACGGATTCCGCGGATCTGCCTCCGTAGTCCTGCGCCGCATCGGCCGATTCGTTAGGCGAAAAATGTTCGGTCCGAACGGCTCGGCCCCTCGGCCGCCTGGACCGGAAAACCCGTTCTTCGAACATGGCCGGGCAGTCACCACCCATAAAGCGCGTCCGTTCTCGCGTGCGGTAACGTTATTCCGGTCGGATGAGTGGCTCGCCCGTTTGCCGCAGTCGCCAAACCTCGGCTGGGACGCTTTGGTGGCTAACCTGCGGGTGTATCCCATTCACTGCGGTCATACCGCCCTGATGTCCGACTCGGCCGCCGTTCAGCTCATCGTCGACATTGTGAGAAAATCTTTGGAATGTTAACTGGCTTGAATGCTGTAAACGCGGCACAACCTACAGACGTGTCGAGGGAAGCTGATCCCAACAGCGTATATCTTACGTGGGTAGATCTTGACCAGTCGGAGGCAGCGATTGCAGAGGCGAGGCCCCATCTTTCGCTGGACGAATGCGAACGCGCCGATCGGTATCATCGTTTAGTTCATCGCAATCGATTCATGATTGCGCGCAGTAACCTCCGCCGGACGCTTGGTTCGTTTCTGCAGGTTCCCGCGGAGGAGATCGCATTTGTGTCTGGTCCTAACGGTAAGCCGGCGCTCAATCGGCAGTTTCCCGACCTTCGGTTTAATCTCGCCCACTCCGAATCCATGGCTGTGATCGCCGTGGCATTTGGCCGCGACGTCGGTGTCGACGTTGAGTATATTAGGCCGAACGTTCAGTTTCTGGAGATCGCGCAGCGGATGTTCACACCCGGAGAGTGCGCGCAAATCCAGGCGTTAACCGGCGACGAAATCATGCACGCCTTCTATCGCTGTTGGACCCGGAAAGAAGCTTACGTCAAAGCGACTGGTGCCGGACTAACGGTTGCCTTGGACAGCTTCGAAGTTCCGGTCACCGCCGAATCTGCTCCGTTGCCGGTTGCGCTCCATGACAGTGGCCTGCCAACCGCGACGTTAACCGACATCTCGCCGAACAACGAGTTCGCGGCCGCCCTTGCCGTTCTTGGTCCGAACGAACCCGTCCAGCTGCTGATTCAATCCTGAACCTAAACGGTAAAGAACGTTGTCGGCCGGCTCGCCAACTCGTAGCTCGCGCGACAAACGTGCCGTGGCAGTTGAAGTCCGCCTACGCTGAAGCTTCGGCGCGACAGTCTACGCTCCCATCTGACGGCGTGAGCGAAGACTGGAGGTAAGGGGATTCGAACCCCTGGCCTCTTCATTGCGAACGAAGCGCTCTACCAACTGAGCTATACCCCCAATTGCGCGGTGATTGTACCAGAGGGTTAGCGGTTTTCAAACCGGTACCGTACGCTGCTAAGCGGCACCAGATATGGCGCGGCGCGCACTTACCTGCCTGATGTCGTCGCGCCCTGGCAATGGCGGTTGAGCGCCTCGGCTATTAACTGAGCAGCCGCTGGATCGGATAGCATATCGGAATGACGGCACGGCACTGGATGCACGTCGACGATTCGCGCCAATGCATCCCAGCCGAGTTTGGGAGAATGGCGCAAGCCTGCCGCACTTTCCTCCGAACGGAATAGTGAAAGACGGCCCTTGAATTTCCTGGCCTTGTAGCGGGCGAGCGCGTCCCCGTGCGCGAGGAACGGTTTCATATTGTCGCTGCCTGGCTGAACGTGTTTGCCGTTCCGGCGGACGGCATTGCGCACCCGGCGCATAACGACGGTCGGATTTCCGCGCAGTCCGTCGCGGACCCGATAGAGTCGTTGCCGGAAGTTTGGAGACATGCCGCGCGCGGAGCAATCGATTATGGCCAGCAGATCTACTTCCTCGCCCTCGTCCTGCAGAATGGCCGCGATCTCATACGCCACATGGCCGCACTGGCAATAACCGGCGATCTCATAGGGACCCTCAGGTTGTTCGGTTCGAATGAGCGTCACGCAATGCCGCGCCAGGTCCGTGATTTCAGCGAATTCCGGTGCAGGATCAAAGCCGATGAAATCGTAACGGCCTTTCAGAAGTCGCGCCAGGTTATGACATTCGACAAATCGCTCCAGGACTCCGATCGATGGCGCCCAAAAAATTTTCCGATTGGTCGCGAAAGTCTTCGGCACGATCAGGCCTGGGGATTTGAGTTTGAGATGGTCGCTAGTCTGAACGGCCGAAGCCATTCCTTCGATTGTCGGAGTTCGAAAGACCGTGACCAGCGGCAGCTCGGTTCCAAACGTCTTATTAATTTCGGTGATTAACCGGACCGCCATCAAGGAATGGCCTCCGAGAGCAAAGAAGTCGTCGGACCTACCGACACCGCGCGACTGCAACAAATCTTGCCAGATCTCGGCAAGTTGTCGCTCGATTGTGTTCCGGGGCATGGCCTGTTGATCGGTGGGGATTCGGCCCGGGTCGAGGGGCGCTGGCAGCGCCTTTCGATTGACCTTGCCCGCAGTCGAGACCGGCAACGCGTCCAGCCTAACGAACGAGGCGGGTACCATGTATTCGGGAAGAGTCTCTTTGAGACTAGTGCGCAGGAGCGTTGCGTTCGGTTCCGTCGCGCCGGCCGTTACTGTGAAATAGGCGACCAGCCGTTTGTCTCCCGATCCGTCAGGCCAATCCACGACGACGCACCGATCAATCCCCGAATGTTTTAACATCGCGGCTTCGATTTCGCACGGTTCCACCCGAAATCCGCGTACTTTCAATTGTTGATCGCGCCGGCCAATAAACTGGAGATTGCCGTCGCGACGATAGCGGCAAACATCGCCGGTCCGGTAGACGCGCGTTCCGGAACCAGGCGCGAAAGGATTCCGGGTAAAGCGTTCAGCTGTTAGCTCCGTCCGATTCAGATAACCACGAGCCAGGCCGGCGCCGCCTATCAATAATTCTCCGGGCACACCGACGGGTACAAGCTCTCCAGTCCGGTCGACTAGGTAGGCCTGCTCGTTAGCGATAGGTTTGCCGATGATGATCGCTTCCTGTTCGGGGCCAACGGGGGTGATTAACGACCAAACTGTCGTTTCGGTTGGTCCGTAGAGATTCCAGAGTTCACCGCAACGTTCCAGGATTCGATGTGCAAGCTCATGCGGAAGCCTCTCGCCGCCCACCAGTGCTTTCAGGCTCGTCATTTTCCAATCGTTTTGTGCGAGTAAACTCCAGGTTGCCGGCGTGGCTTGGAGAATTGTTGCCTTACACTCGGTGAGTAATTTCGCTAGCTGGACCGGATCGCCGCGGGAGGCATCGGGTGCGATCACAACGCGAGCGCCGACCGTTAACGGCAGAAACAGCTCGAGAACTGAGATGTCGAACGAGATACTCGTAACAGCCACCAGGACATCTTCGTCGCGGATTCCCGGGCTCATCCGCATGCTGCGCAGGAAGTTCACGACAGATCGATGCTCGACGACAACGCCTTTCGGAACGCCGGTAGAACCGGACGTGTAGATAATGTAAGCGGCGTCTTGAGGCGAAACTTCGACTTCGAAAGCATCGGAATCGTCCTTCCAGTCGATGCCGTCGAGACATACAACCTTCCCCTCGAAATCAGCACAAACATCGCGCAACCGTTCATGCGCAAGTAACAGAGCGGCGTGGCAATCACCCAAAATCAACTGCACCCGCGCAGGCGGAAAGTTCGGATCAATGGGCACGTAGGTTCCACCTGCCTTCAGCACTGCCAAAAGCGCAACCAGCATGTCCAGCGAGCGATCCAGGCAGATGGCGACCGGTGTTTCCCGCTGCAATCCCAAACCGTGCAGACGATTGGCGAGCTGGTTGGCGCGGGCATTGAGCTGCCGATGGGTTAACGAGTCGGCGCCGAACGTAACGGCGATTGCGTCGGGCGTTTTTTCCGCCTGATCTTCCACCAGGTGATGTAGGCACGCGCCTGCCGGGTAATCGACTGCCGTATTGTTCCACTCGAACACAAGCTGCTCTCGCTCCCCCGCAGTGAGCAGCGGCACTTCGAAAACATTGCGTCCCGGGTCAACGACCAGTGACTGCAACAGCGTTTGATAATGCCGGGCGAATTGCTCGATCGTTTCGGGATCAAAAAGATCGGTGTTGTAGGTAAAGGTGCCGGTGTAGCTCTCACCTTCCGGCGAGAGATGGAGTTCCAGATCCAGTGGCGTCGAATTTGTAGAAACCGGGAAAGAAGATGCGGTTAGCCCTTCGAGTCGAAGCGGCTTGGAGGGCGTGTTTTGCAGAACGAACATCACCTGGAACAGTGGGTGTCTGCTCAAATCCCGTTCCGGATTCAGTTCCTCCACCAATTTATCGAAAGGCACGTCCTGATGGCTGTAGGCATCGAGCGCAGTGCTCTTTACCTGTCGGACGAATTCCCGAAACGAAGGCTTACTGGACAAGTCGGCTCGCAACACAAGTGTGTTAACGAAAAATCCGATCAGATTTTCCAGCTCCACCCGTTGTCGATTGGCAATAGGGGTTCCGATAACGATGTTGTCCTGATCGGTGAGCCGGGAGAGCAAAACTTGAAATCCGGCCAACAGAGTCATAAAGGGAGTCGCGCTTTCGCGATGACCGAACTCGGCTAACTGCACCGCTGCGGCCGTTGGCAAACGAAAACAAAACTTTGCACCGCAATAGCTCTGAATTGCGGGACGAGAACGATCGGTTGGAAGCTCCACGGTTGGCGCTCCCGTCAATTTGGCTCTCCAGTAAGTAACCTGACGGTCGAGTTCCTCGCCTTGCAGCCACTGCCGCTGCCACAATGCGTAATCCGCGTATTGGATCGGAAGCGCCGGCAACGTTGCGGCCGAGCGGGAACGAAAAGCCCTATAGCACTCGCTCAGTTCATGGAATAGCCGCCCCTGCGACCACCCGTCTGAGGCGATGTGATGGGTGAGAAGAACAAGAATATGTTCCTCGGCGCTGGTCCGAACCAACGCAGCTCGCAAGAACAGATCGCGGCCGAAATCGAATGGGCGACGAACAAACCCAGCCAAGGTCGCTTCGGCTTCAACTTCTCGAACTGCAGCCGGCCGCGTGGATAAATCGCGAAACTCAAGTGTGAACGGCTTGGCCGGCGCGATTTGCTGTTCTGGTGTGCCATTCACCAGCACGAAGCAGGTTCGCAGGACCTCGTGTCGCTGAACGATGGTGCCTAACGCGTGCTGCAATGCGTCTGCATCCAACGCGCCTTGCAGTCGAACCCCGTGGCTGTCGTTGTAAGTGAAGGTGTCGGGTTCAAGCTCGTTCAAAAACCAAAGCCGCTGCTGGCCAAACGATAGCGGCAGATGCGCGTCACTTGTCCGGCGCGGGATGGTGATCGGCGCATCGCCAGTAGTTCGATCTCGCATCTGCCGCGCCAGGAGAGCCCTTTTTGCGGGAGATAAGGCGGCAAGACGCTTGCTCAGTGAATTCAGTTCCGGCATCAGTGTTGACGGTCGAGTTCAAACGGCGGAATCGCCGCCGAAGAAGCGCTCTGGGTTGATCTGCTCAAGCGGTGGGACACGCCTGAAATCGTCCCGCAACTGGCGGAAATTGTCGAGCCTTCCCGACGGGAAAGGAGGTGCTTTCGCTTCGCCTTTGACTGATATAGGGATAATGAATCGCATCATTCGTCCGAGTCCCTGAAAGGGAAAGCCGCATGGCGAAATACCGTGCAGTCCTGTTCGACCTGTTCGGGACCATTGCCCTCATAGATCCGGAGAAGCTGCCATTATTTGAATGGGCGGGCACCACTACGCGCTCCACCACTGCAGCCCTGAAGCGACTCTATGAAGATGCAAACACCGGCATTCCGTTTGCCGAATTTGTGAACGCGCTGGATACGGTTTTGCGGGAGCAGTGGCAAAGACGCGAGCATCACCTGCGGGAGGTCGCGTGTGTCACCCGGTTCACCAGGACGCTGGTGCGAGCGGGCCTAACCGACTCGCTTTCAGCTTCTACTCTGGCGGAAAAATTGTCGCGTGAGCACAATGCCGCCTTGATTCGAGCCACTGAGATTTCGAGGGAACATGCAAACTTTATAGAACGAGCCGCCCGCAAGTATCAGCTGGGGTTGGTCTCAAATTTCGACGACGCGAGCACTGCGTACGCGCTTCTCCGGGCAGCCGGAATCGAACGCCACTTTCAATGTGTAACCATATCCGTCGAGCAGGGATGGCGAAAACCCGATGTTCGCATTTTCAGGGACACACTGGCCGGGCTCGGGGTTGAAGCTTCTGAGGCATTGTTTGTAGGTGATGCGGCAGTGGAGGACGTTGCCGGAGCAAAACGCGCGGGAATGGACGTGGCCTGGATTAATCCGTCGGGCCTGGCTGTGCCACCGGCCATACCGCGTCCGGATTTTAATATGCCATCCCTTCTGGCGCTCGAGCGCGTGCTGCTCGAGTAACAATGCGCCACGCCTAACCGATCGCGTGGCTGACCACGGCTGTTTCCATGTGCACGCTGGCGTGGTACGAGCGACGCATCATCGCAGCAATCCGGTCACAAAGTGCGGTAGTGGCAGGATTCAATTCGATAATCCGGATCATTTTTTCGAACTGACCGGTGAACAACCACTCCTTGCTGTCGCTAAATTGTCGACGAGCGGCGGCCAGGGCCTCCGATACATCGACCTTCAGATGGCTAAAGACGAGCTCCACCATTTCCGGCTTGTGATGAAAAATCAGGAATGGAAACAGATGCCGCGAAACCAGTTTCAGCGAGCGTCGTTGAAAAAACAGATCAACCAGAGACGAATCGAGATCCATGATTCCGTTGGAGCTGTTCAGGTCGAGTTTGTCCGATGAGTTGATGTCTTTATGCGAATAAAATTTCCGGTTGTAGAAGCACCAGGCATTGAATTGCTGCGCGTTAACGAGCATTCGTCGCGGAGAGGTTTCCATGTGGCATGAATTGAGAAACCCCTCGCGACCGACCGACAAGGCGCGCAGAGAGCAGCGCAGATCAAATTCTGTAGTGACGTCGGCGTCATTAAAATACTCAGTCAAAATGTCCAGTGAACATAAAAAGGCCTGGCCGTTTGCAAGCCAGCCAATATTCGATGCCAGGAACGTGGTGATGGATTCATAAGCACCGTAGGCCACTCGAAAATTGGGAAGATGATCCAGCCCATAATAGCTAATCCACGAATAGCTATAGCCGCAGCGCGCGCCGGCGCGGGCGAGAATCTCCTGAGAATTGCTGACCCAGGCGTCGTTCGCAAAATTCGAATCAGCATCAACAAATCCAACGTGACTCACACCCAGACGGCCTTGGGCGAACGAAGCGGCGGTGCGAATCGCATGCCGTTTGCCGATTCGATTTTCTTCCAGCAAGATCCAACTCCCGCGCTGCACTTCATCGCAGTTTCTGACAATAAGTGCAGAGCCATCGGTTGAGGCGTTGTCTACAAAAATAACCGGAACCTGAGTTCGTTGATCCCGGATGGAATCGATCAGGCGCGGCAGTCCACTTGTCTCATTGTGAAAAGGAATGACCAGCGCGAACGTCATCGGGTCTCCTCGCATGTCAGTTGTTCGGATTGACCTAACAGCGCCCTCGCTTCTTCTTCGGAGAGCTGATCGATCTGATCCAGCAGAGTCTCCACGTCCTCTGCGTCCATATTCCCAGTATTGGTGTTCTCGATAACGCACGCCATTTCCGTGATGGTGGAGGCATCGAGCAAGGCCCGGATCTGCGGCCGGATCTGAAAGCGCTCCACCACCCGGGCAATGACTTGCGTGGCGCGTAGAGAGTCGCCGCCGAGCTCCAGGAACTTATCCGACACCCCTACCTCAGTTAGTCCCAGAACTTCCGACCAGATCGACGCTAGCTTTACCTCGGTTTCTGTCCGCGGTTGGACAAATGAACTCGCCAGCTGAAGCTGGGCGCGATCCGGCGCGGGTAAGCGGCGTCGGTCGATTTTTCCGGTCGCGGTCATCGGAATGGCCTCGACCACCACGAACATGGAAGGCAGCGCGTAAGCCGGCAGGTCCTGGCCTAACGCGTCCCGGACACCCGCAACATCGACCGGGTGACCGGGCTTCCCGACAATGTACGCGACCAATCGATTGTTACCCTCTGATTCCCTGGTGTCGGCGACGACGGCTTGTTTCACGCCGTCAATCGCCAATAACGCTGCTTCCACGGAGCCGACGTCGACGCGGAAACCGCGAATTTTGATCTGAGAATCCTGCCGGCCGAGGTGAAAAAGGCAGCCATTAATCCGGCGACCCAGATCTCCGGTGCGATAGACAATAGTGGGAACTCCTTCTAGATGAGTGAACGCTGCGGCAGTCGCGTCGTCATTACGCCAATAACATCCGGGAATGTAGTTGGCGCCGATGCAAATTTCGCCGCTTTCGCCGTCGGAAACCGGCCGACCCGCTTCGTTAATCAGAACGACATCAACATCATCGCTGGGGTATCCCCCGGGCACCACGTCTGAGCCGATCGGGCTGTTGTGCTCTACGAAGAAGTAGGAGTAGTCATCCATCTCATTGCAGCCGAGCGAGCTGCCTAACAAGCAGCTGGTTCCGAAATGCCGCCGATACCCTTCGATGTCGTTGCGGTAGACAGGCTCGCCGAAAAGCAGGATCAATCGGAGACTGGCGAACCGCTCATGTTCGTCCAACACATTTATCAAAGTTCGAAACGTGGAAACGGCAGCGCGGTAAATTGTGATTCCGGCGGTCTCGAGGAACCGCGCAACTTCTCCCGGATTTTCCTGCGCCAGGTCTAACGGACAGAATGTTCCGCCATTGAGAAGAACTGATAGATAAGCGCGCACGCTGGCTCGGAACATGACCAGCCGATCGTGGCGGCAGATGTGTGATGTATTGGTGTGGCGGGCGGTGACATGCAGAAGTCCGGCATGGCTCCAGACGATGCCTTTCGGCTGCCCGGTCGAGCCGGACGTGTAATCGATGACGACTGGATCGGCGGATTTCGCCGGGATGTTGAGAGGCGCCGCCGAATCAGCGCTACCCGGTTCGTCGATGTTAACGATCGGGTATGCGCCAAGCGATCGGGCCAAAGCCAGGTTCGAGGTGTTCGCGACAAGAAGATCGGCTCCGGACTGTTTCAGTACGTACTGCAACCGCGACATGGGAAAGCTGCTCTCCAAAGACAGCTGGATCCGGCCCGCTTTGAGGACTCCGAGCGATGCCACGACAAAGGCAGCGCCGTTAGGAAAGATTAGCGCCACAGGTGCCGCCATATCCGATGAGCGCGCTGAGATGGCGCGGGCCACGCGATCAGAGGCTTCGTCCAGTTGCTGATAAGTCAGCTCACTGGTCGGAGTCTTAACTGCGATGTGGTTTGGGAACTCGCGGAGGATCTCGCTGAAGCGCTCCAGCACGGTTCCTTTGATAGCGTCGGGAGGGAATTCGGAGAAATCCCCGGCTGGGTGAAAGCACCTGTGTCGGATGTCCTGCTGGTGGGCAGGAAGCACAAGGCCAATGTTCATCAAAATCTGAGCGCCGGACGCCCGACGGTCAGTTTTGTGATTCTACGTGGATTCTATGGCTTTTAGGAAGCCCAAAATGCCCAGTTTTTACCGCGTTTCAGGCCGTTTAAAGGCAGTTCCGGGGACAGGCATTGTGGCGGCTTAGCCTAACGCCCCAAACGCCAGGCCTAACCCGTAGGTCACCGCTGCTTCGATCACACCAACAACTGTCATCTCCATTCCTGACGCCCACCACGAGCGGAGCGTGATCAGAGATTTGACCGCGCCGACAATAAAATGGGCGACGATGCTGATCACGAATGCGGCGACCACCGCTGGGATGCCGGTCATAAAAAAGAAAGGGATGATCGGAACAAACGCGCCGATGGCGGTTGAGATTGCGGCCGAAGCCGATGATTTCCACGGATTCGGGAACCGGTGCTCAGACAAGCCCAGCTCGCTTTGCGCCATTGCTTGAACCAGTTGATCCGGGGATTCCGCCAGGCGTTCGGCCATCTTCTGCGATTCTTCGGGACTGAATCCCTGCAGTTGATAGAAGAGCGACATTTCTTCGATCTCTTCCTCCGGATTTTCTTCGACCTCCGCTTTCTCCCGGGCGATCTCCGCTTCGTAAACTTCAGCCTCACTTTTCACGGCCAGGTAGGCGCCCGCGCCCATCGATAGCGAAGACGCAATCATTCCGGCGAGGCCGGAAATCAGAATAATGTGCTGCTGGTTGTTCGTTGCCCCCGCGACACCGGAAACAATCCCGAAAACTGCGCCGAGCCCATCGTTGACGCCATAAATCGCATCCGCTACCCAGCTTCCGCCGCGGCCATGCCACCGTTCCCGTTTCAGGATTGTATCCAGCACCGATTGCGGGCTTGGCGGCCCCGACATGATATTGAGCGCCCGCGCGTGGGCTTTTTCTTCCAACGCGGTCGTACGCAAGAACTCCTGAACGTCCGTTTCCCCGGCAAAAGCCCGGTCTCGTTGTGCGCTAAATTCCTTTTCGTGTTTTTCTTCCGCCGCTTCCATTCGGCGGATGGCGACATCGGTGCCTAACGACCTGGTAAATTTTCGCTTGAAACGGTCCCACGCGCTTTCGTCAATCTCGGGAACAGCTTCACCCATATCCCGAAGCTTCTGTTCCCACCTTTGGGCATGGCGTTCCTCCGCTTCAGCCATGCGTTGCAGGATACCCCGCCGCTTCTCATCTTTTTCCCCCTCCGCCAGGTCTCGATATACGCGCGCGCTATCCACCTCCGCGCGCCAGTTCCTCTTGATGACCTCGAGCGTCTCGGATCTATCTTTTGGTGCTTCGTTAGGCCCGACCGTGCTCATGTCGCGCAATCTACCGGTTCAGCCCGCGTTATGAGGCTGCCTCCGCTGCGGGCTTTCAGTTGCTGGGCGGTGATAACGAGCGCGACTGAGCCTACAATCAAGGCCGCTCCAATGATTGTGCGCAGCGAAAGTTTCTCGTGGGCAAACATCGTTCCGAGAAAAACCGCGACCACCGGGTTGATATAGGCATAGGTGGCCACTTTGGCGGCATCGCAGTGGCGCAGCAGCCAAAAGTAGGCGGTATATCCAATGATCGCGCCGATCAGCACAAGATACAGAAAGGCCCACCACGATAGGCTTGAAACTCTGGTGATATCGAACCGGTGCGTCTCTCCGACCGCCAGTCCAATCAGAAACAGCAAACCGCCCCCGCAAATCATCTGTTGCCCGGCGGCGAGAATAAGGGACGGCGAACTGACGGCGCTGCGCGAGTAGAGGGAGCCGATCGACCAGATCAAAGACCCAACGAGAAGAATGCCCATCCCAAGCGCGAGATGGTTCGCGTTGCCGGTCCCGGATGTGGTGAGGGCCGGCCCGACTAGAACACCGACGCCAATGAATCCGCCAATCAGTCCTGCACAGATGATGGGGCTCGGGCGCGGAGCAGTTCCGAGCACCCAGCCCAGCAGTGCAATATATATTGGTACGGTCGCCACCAACAACGAAGCCAGACTGCTTGGTACCCATTGTTCGGAGATGGTGACGCTACCGTTTCCGCAAAGCAGGAGGCAACCACCCACGATGAATGCGCTCTTCCAGGTGATCGCGGTTGGCGCAGGCGCGCCGGTGGCACGCGCAATGACATACATGATCAGGCCGGAGATTATAAACCGCGAACCGGCCATCAGAAACGGCGGAATCGACTCAATCGCGAACAGGATTCCGAGATAGGTGGAACCCCAGATTATATAAATCGCGGCAAAGGCGACGATGATCCAAATCCGTTTCGGCGGTGCCATCTCCGCACACCTTCACCGCGAAAACAGACGAAACAAGCGACAGGATCACCGGCTGCGGAGAGCGGAACAACGACTGGGTCGTCTCTTTGGTTTCGCGGTTCGGCTTGGTGGACGAGACAAGCTCGCCGCTCGATCAAGCTCGCGGTCCGCGGCGGAAAAGGAGCCGATAAATCAGCAGCAAGATCATCGCGCCGACCACTGACATGATCCAGCCGGCGAGATAATTCTCGCCCATGAACAATCGACCGAGCCACGTGCCGACGAATGCACCGGCGATGCCGAGCAGAAGAGTGACGATACATCCGCCCGGATCTTTGCCGGGCATCAATAGCTTGGCGATCGCGCCAACAATAAGACCGATTACCAGAACGCCGATGATCGAGTGCTGGGCAAGAAAATCCATAGGCGGAGGAGTCTGACGGGATCGGCAGGTTGCGTCAATGCCGCAAATCCGCGGGCGGCATTGGCTGGAAGGACACAACGCGCGACGATTCGCGGAATTTGCAGCGCTTCGCTCCGGAAGGCGGTTGTAGCCGCTACAGCTGGATCACCTGGGCCGAATGGATGTCCTCGCTCGCTTTTATCGCAGCGAGCAGCTGTTCCGTCGGCGGAGTATCGAGGTTTAAAACGGTCAGCGCGGTGCCACCCGCCTGGTTGCGGCTCAGGGACATGGTGGCGATATTAACGCCGTGGTCGCCTAACAACGTTCCAACTCTGCCAACCATCCCCGGCCGGTCGGAGTTCTCGAGGACCAATACCACCCCGTGAGGCCGGGCTTCTACAGGCCGGCTGTTGATACTCACAATCCGGGGAGTGGCGCCGAAAAAAGCGCCACCAACCGAAACTCGCTTGCCTTCGGCCGCGGCTGAGAGTTCCAACATATCGGTGTAATCGCCCGCAGCGCTAAGGCGCGTTTCGGTTACTTTGAGACCGAGGCTCTCGGCAAAGGCCGGAGCGTTCACCTCGTTGATTTCGATTCCGCCGGCCAGCTGCAAAAAGCCTTTCAATACCGCCCGGGTGATCGTTGTTGTATCTACCTCGTTAACCTTGCCGCTGTAGTTGATGTTCAGCGTTTCAACTCGACGCGGTGCAATTTGAGATAAAAACCGGCCTAACTTCTCACCGAAACGCAGATGGGGGCCCACCACCGCGAGCGTTTTGGCATCCAGGTTAGGCATGTTCACCGCGTTGCGAATTGTGCCGTCGAGTAACGCGGAGCGAACGGATTGCGCGATCTCGATGCCGACACTTTCCTGAGCCTCGGCCGTCGATGCGCCCAGGTGCGGCGTGAGGACTACGTTAGCCTCGTTTCTCAACACCGAATCATTCGGCAGCGGTTCGTTCTCGAACACATCCAGAGCGGCAACCGCCACCTGACCGGCATGGACCGCGGCTGCGAGCGCGTTCTCGTCGATCAATCCGCCCCGGGCGCAGTTTATAATTCGCACTCCTCGCCGCATTTTTTGCAGTCGATCAGCGTCAAGTAAATGATGGGTTTCGGGCGTTAACGGCGTGTGTAGAGAAATGAAATCGGAGCCGGTCAGCAAGTCGTCCAATTCATCGGTCAACTGCACCTGGAGACTGCGAGCGCGTGCCGCGGAAAGATAAGGGTCGTAGGCAAGAACCCGCATGCCAAAAGCTATTGCGCGGCGGCTTAGTTCGCTGCCGATACGGCCCATTCCGATTATTCCTAACGTCTTGTCATAGAGTTCAACGCCCTGAAAGTTTGTACGGCTCCAGCTACCACTGCGGACGCTTGCATCGGCCTGCGGAATTTTGCGAGCGACGCAGAGCAAAAGCGAAAATGCGTGTTCGGCGGTGGATACGGTGTTACCGCCCGGCGCGTTGAGTACGACCACGCCGCGTCGCGTGGCGGATTCAACGTCAATGTTATCGACACCGACACCGGCGCGACCGATCACCCTCAGAGTTTTTCCGGCGTCGATGACCGGCGATGTGATCTTCGTTTCGCTCCGGACGATGATCGCGCTGAAGTCGACAATGAGGCTGGTGAGTTCTGTTTCTGTCTGGCCCGTTTTGACGACCACTTCCAGCGCATCGTCGCGTGACAGTTCTTCAACTCCGCGAGAGGAAATTGAATCGGCGATGAGAACCTTCGGTTTAGTCACAGGGACTTTGAGCTTCGAGTGTTAAGTTTTGAGCAAGACAGGTGCTGAAATTTCCCACTTAAAACTTAAACGCCTAACAGTTAAAACTGCGGTTTAGCCAAAGATCAGAAGCTGAATCGATTCTGGCAATTGCTGGGCGACGTTCGTTGCCACGCTGCCACGCAACAGTTTGGTCATGCCATGGCGTTGCGAGGCGCCAATGATCAGGAAGTCGACGCCAAGAGTAGCAGCCAAATCAAGAATGGTCGCGGCGGGATCCTCGCTCACTGCGTAAACCGGCAGCACACAGATATCGCGCTCCCCACCCATCTTCAGCATCAGAGACATGATCGCATTCGCCTCCGGGTCTTCCTGCCATTTTGGTCGGCCCCTAACCGTGGGCCCGCCTCCATAAAACACTGCAATCTCTTTGACGTACAAGACGCAAAGGGTTGCTTTCCGCAGCTCAGCTTCATCCAGCGCGAAGCTGAGGACTTGCGTAATTCCGCGGGCGGCGACCATCACCTTTTGCCCTTCAGCCAGTCGGCTATCCATGCTGGTGGAAAGATCCGGCGTAACCATGTCCGCCACTTTCTTCGTCACCGTCAAAGTTTTGAGCCCGGAAATTTTGTGTGAGTAAGCGCGGAACCCGAGGCCGACGAATAGAACGCACATCGCAAAAAACAGGGCGTCCTGTTTTGTTTTGGCAATGGTGAGCTCGACTGCGGCGAGCAGCACGAACGTTAGACCCATGATCAACCGCTCGTGCGCGTGCAGGTTCAGCCGCTTATTGAAGGTGCATGAGCCGACGTTTACGGCGATCGCCCCAACCACGCCAATCGCGTAAAGACCAGCCAGGGCCTCGAATTCCTTCGTTAGGGCGAGCACCAGGATCGGGATTGCCACCGCCAAGAGCAAAGGAATGAATGGCACGCCGTGTTTATTCAGTCGGGCAAATTGCGGCGGCATTTCTCCGTCTTGAGCCATCATGTAGATGACTCCTACCAGCGCGACGATGGCAGTGTTAACGGCGCTGATGAGCAACAGACCAAACACCACACCGACGACAATGGAAAACACATGGCCGAACCATGGGCCGCCAAGCAGACCCGCGTAGTGGCCGGCGATGAACCGGAGCATGTCTTCCTTGTGGTCATTAAGCGCCGGCGCGAACGACTTCGGCAGGGACAACATTGCGCAGGCAAGCAGCGCAGTGCCGACAACAACTTCCACCGCCACCGGCAGAATCGCTTTCGCCGCGGTTCGTGTGACTTTTGGATGTTCAGCCGTCGAATCCGAATCCAGTTTCATCACGCCGGTGACATTGGCGATCGCCTCCACGCCGCTCAGGGCCAGGATCACCCCGACGAATTGGACCCAGGTCGCGCCGAGACTCACGTGTCTTCCTTCCAAATGAGCGAGATTGAGGTGCGGCAAACTGAATGCGATCGTTAGGATAACGATGATCACCGCCGGAACAGCGAGCCAGATTGATACGCTGCCGCTGTGTTTCGGGCCGAAATAGTTGATCGCTCCGACAATCGCAATCAACGCCATCGTGACCACCGGGGCATAACCGGTGGGAACTCCAAGATAACTTGCGCCGGCCCATCCGCTCAGCGCCGCGGTAACAATAAAATTCGCGATGAGCAGAAGCGCGCCTACCGATGCCAGAAAACGGCTTTGCTCACGAGCGGCCGAGTAAACGCCGCCACCATCAGGAAAGTGGGCGCAGATCACAATATAGTTGAATGCGACTACGGCCGTGACCACGCAAACGGCGATAATGATGGGGAACGAGGAGAATCCGGCCGCGACAAACGCGAGGCCAAGGACATAGGCTTTGCTCGTGCCCCAGTCACCGTAAAGCAATGCTGCCGCGCGTTTCCAATCCACATTCCGTGGCCGATGGACGCGGGCTCCCTGAGCAGAAATAATTTCGGCCATCGCTGGCGGTGAATCTCTGGCGTGCGGCGACGCGCTGGCAAGTCCTTTCTCGGATAGAGGAGGGCTTCGCGCGAGGCTAACCCATCACACCTATGCCACCCAGTGCCAGGTCGCGAACAAAGCCATGAAGAGAGCGCTCAATCCAGCGGCAACGGTCATGTAGCACCTGTCGAACAGTGGATTTCGGCCAATTAGGGCCAGGGTAAGGAAAAGTGGATAAATCGGCAGGCAGTAGCGCATTGTGCTGCCCAGCGAACCCGTGGAAAGAATCAGCACCGCAGTGATCGTGGCAAACGCGGCGTGACTTGGCCGGAGGACTCGCCAAGTCCATGCTACGGCCGCAACCAGGAAAAGTGCGGCGCCTAAATCGAGGATGGAATTCTCGGCGCCCACTGGCTGGTAGTTGCCGCTAAAAAACGGCAGAAATGCAGTCCACGGAGCGGCGAGATGCCGGGCGTGAGTGCCTTGGCCCTGCAGATATGCGAACGGGTCGCCAAGCTGATACCAAAGAAGAAGCATGAAGCCGCCCGCTCCGGCAGGAATGATGAACATTGCGAGTGCCGACCATCGGATATTGCGCCATCGCCACTGGCAACTCGCCGCATATTCCATGGCGATCGGAATGATAAGGAGAAAGCCGTTGAACCGGGTGGCGGCGGCACATCCGCCGAGTAGGCCGGCACGCCACCAGTGCTCCCGGCGAGCGTGATAGACCGCCCCGATAACAAATGCGGTAAACAGGGCTTCCGCGTACACCGCCGAAAGATAGAAACTGGCGGGAAAGACGAGGAGGTACCAAGCCGCGCGCGTGGCGACCGCTTCACTGAATTCCAATCGCGCTAACGCGATTAGGTATGCCAGCGCGACCAGCAACGCGATGTTCGAAACCAGAATTCCAGCGACAAACATGTCGGCCTGAGTTTTGCCACGAATCAGCCAATTCGTTGCGCGCATGGCCAGCGGATAGAGCGGAAAACAGGTTGTGTTCGACTGGTGGCCCGGGTTGATTTGGTAGCCGCGGCTGGCCACGGACAGAAGCCATCCCGAGTCCCATCGCGACGCCATGTTGATCAGCGGCCGTTCTACGGATAACGGATTCGCGTCAGAACAATCCGCCACATGCCCGTCGGCCGTTATCTGCCAGGCGTGAAGGCCCTTGGGTTGGTCAATCATGTGCAACGCCAGCAGACCCACCAGGAAAAGAGCGATTCGCGTCGTTAGAAACGGGATCAAGGCATCCCGCACAAACCAATGGGCGCGAAGCTGCCGCAGGGAAAACACGGCGTCACTATGGCGGGATTGCGCGATGCAAACAGCGCAAAGTTCCCGACTGGTTGCGTTCTTTGGTGGGCGGCACCGACCGGCTACAACTCAGACTTCAACCCGAGCGCCGAGTTCCACCACACCATTTGGCGGCAGGCAGAAGTAGGAAGTCACGTCCCCGGCATTTCGCGTCATCCAAGCGAACATTGAGCCGCGCCACGCAGACAATCCGAGTTTGCGCGTCGCCAATATCGTTTCGCGTCCGATGAAGAACGTCGTTCGCATTGGATCGAATCGCAGAGCGGGTTCTTTGACGTGCTGCAACGCGGCCGGTACATCAGGCCTTTCCATGAATCCAAAGTGCACCTGGGCCCGCCAGAAGCCGTGACCAAGTTTTTCCAGCGCAACCCGATCCTTGATGTTTGTCAGATAAGGCACCTCCTCGGTGCGTACCGTGAGCAAAACCACCTGTTCGTGCAAAACTTTGTTGTGTTTGAGGTTGTGCAATAAGGCCAGCGGTGTTCCGGCTCGATTGCCCGACATAAACACAGCAGTTCCTGGCACCCGGCGGATGTTCTGATTTTCCAGGTCGGTTAGGAACGCGTCCATGGGGAGGCACATGTCCCCGAGGCACGAGCGCAAGACCCGGCGTCCTTTTCGCCAGGTTAACATCAGGAATAAAATTCCGGCAGATATCAGCAGCGGGAACCATCCGCCATGGGTGATCTTCAGCATGTTAGCCGAGAAAAACGCCAGATCGATTGCGACGAAGAACGCTGCTACCGGCAGGGCGGCCACGGTCGGCCAGTGCCAGCGCCGCCGGGCCACCACATAAAACAGAATTGTGGTGATTAGCATTGTTGTGGTGATCGCCACTCCGTAGGCCGCGGCGAGGTTGCTGGAGGAACGAAAACCGAGCACGAGACCGATGCAGCAGATCATCAAGGCCCAGTTTACCGCCGGCACATAGATCTGACCGATGACGCGTTCGGACGTGTAGTTCACTTTCAGGCGCGGCATGTAGCCGAGCTGGATCGCCTGCATGGTGAGTGAAAACGCGCCGCTGATAATTGCCTGCGAGGCAATCACCGCTGCGGCCGTAGCCAGAATTACCATCGGATAAAGCGCCCACATCGGCGTCATTCGAAAGAATGGGTTAACCGCCGCAGCCGGATCCACCAGCACCAGCGCGCCTTGTCCGAAATAGTTCAAGGTCAAGGCGGGCAGCACCACCGCGAACCACGTTAGGCGG
>JBJMXE010000102.1:0-23879 GCA_045809745.1 Chthoniobacterales bacterium
GGGGCCGGCGCCAGGTATCCAAGGAATCCGCGAGGTACAATTTCTACGAGCCGGCATCCGGCAGCGATGACCAACCACGGCAGAAACGGCAAAGCCGTATCATAGCGGCCTTGGTAAAGCCGGTGAACGAGCGGCTGAAGCCCTACTGTTACCGCCAATACCAGAAAGCCTGCAAGCAGCCACGGCGCCGCCAACAAACCGAAATTCAACCGCATTGGATGTTGTGCCATCTCCGTCGCGAAAACGCGGCCGGTCGATTCTCCCACCAGATCGAATACGCGAAGGATGCTTACCAGGGCTGCGAGGCTGGCCACGGTAACAGGAGTCAGCAGAGCACCAGCCACGGCAATCAGTCCACGTTGCGGCACGACAAGAGCCAAAAACGAGACCAGAAACACCAGCCCCGAGACTCGTTGCCGGAGAGTGATCGCTACTCCACCGCGAGGCACCCACTTGGCCATGAGCGCACTGCCTAACAAGGTGACGGCTCCGAGGAACGCGACCAAATACATCAGCACAAGATCGAGCCGGCACATCTTTGGATAAAACAGCATCAACCCTGCCGGGATGATGAGCAGTCCGTTACCGAGCCGCAGAAGAGCGCTGGACCAAACATAATGTCGCTGCTGACCCAGCACCGCACTAAAGCAAGTGGTAAGGATGAACAATTCTGCGCCAACGAAGAGAAAACCGCCCTCAAACAGGCTGAGCTGGTATGGCCTGGCTATCGCGATGATGGTGACGGCAACTGCCGGCACCGTGATCCAGACAGTGGAACGAGCATCGCTGATCCAATTGAAACGTGATGCTCCTTGCTGAAGATACAGTCTGGCTTGCAACGCGGATTGCCCGAGAGATGCAAGCAGCCCAATGCTATAGAGAAGTTCCACCAGCAGCGCAAACCGGCCGGCTTCTTCTTTAGACAGGGCCCGCAATATCAGAATCGTGGCGCCGAGGCTGCACAGCGTCGTTAGCCCGGATGCGGCAAGAGAACCGGCGGCGAGAATCCCCCCTCGCCGGAATCCGGTGTCGGAGGACGGTTCATTGGCAATGGAAGAGCCGGATGGCGACGCCTTCATCTGCTGGGCGGATGGTTTAGCATTTGCTCGACTGCAGATTGCAGGCTAGCCGCACGTCGCATACCAAAGCAGGCACAGTGGACATCGAACCCGTTTTTCAATTCTTCAAGATTTTCCGCACGCGCAGAATGCGGTTTTTCTATGGAAGTTTTCAACTGAAACCGGAGACAACCGTGCTCGACGTCGGTGGCCGGGAGTTCAACTGGGGCCTGATGCCGTTCGCGCCCACCGTAACGATTCTGAATGTAAGTCATCAGGGGGAGCATAGCGGCCGCTTTGAATGGGTTATTGGCGATGCTCGCCAACTGCCATTTCCAGACGAGGCGTTCGACATCGTTTACAGCAATTCAGTAATCGAGCACCTCGGCGGCATTGAAGATCAACACGCGTTTGCTGCCGAATGCAGGCGAGTAGGCCGCTCCTATTTCATTCAAACTCCAAATCGCAATTTCCCGATCGAGCCACACGTATTGACGCCTTTTATTCATTGGCTCCCAAAAACGTGGCAGGCTCCATTGCTCCGCAACTTCACGGTTTGGGGCTGGATTACGCGTCCCGGTCCTGAAGCACAGCGCCGCTTCTTGAACACCACCCGCATGCTAACCAGAGGTGAACTTCAGGAACTCTTTCCGGACGCCGAAATCCAGGCCGAACGTTTTTGCGGCCTGGCGAAATCGTTCATCGCATTTAAGCGTGCCGCTAATGCGCCTAACGATTCCTGAACCGGCCCTCGGGTTCCAGCCGGTCATGGCCTGCCAACGTCCCACCGGCTTTCGACCCGTCCTCAGCGGAGTTCATCCAGAGCGTCCGCCACGGCGGCGCCCAAGGGCCGCGGACCAACACCACATAGCGCGACATCAACATCTTCCAACCGGCGGATGAGATCCAGCACCTCGGTTCGCGCGTAGGGGCCTCCCGCAGCAGGACAGAAGTGCGTGCGACAACCGAATGGCCGCGACTCGTAGATTAGACATTTGCCGGTTTCGCGATGGAGCAGCGGACATGCGCCGTCAGCGGATTTTGGCAAGGTTTTGCGACCGGTTGCGCGCAGAGCGCGCGCGGCAACAAGCGCCTCGCCTTTGGTTAGGTAGGGCGTTCGGCCGGTGAGATTGAAATGACAACATTCAGCCAACCGCGTGCAGCTTCGCTCGACCGGCCGCTGCGACAGATCGGCGTAGACCTGCCGCACTTCGGTGAGCGCTTGCCCAAACGATTTGTTCTTCACGATGTCGCTCCCGGTTCTACACCGGCCATGGCATGGCCTGCGATCCAGCCGGTAGCCCAGGCTGACTGGAAATTGAATCCGCCGGTGATGCCATCGATGTCGAGAAGCTCGCCCGCGAAATAGAGTCCAGGGGTGATGCGGCTTTGCATGGTCTTGAAATTGATCTCGCGCAATCGAACTCCGCCGCAAGTGACGAATTCATCTTTATTCAGCGATTTGCCGTCTATTTTCAGCTCGGTCGTCCGGAGCTCTCGAATCAGAGCAGTCGCTCCGGTGCGGGTAAGGGTCGTCCAGGTTCCGGCAGGCGGGATGTGCGCATTGGCGAGAAGCCGCTCCCACAGCCGGGCCGGCACGTGGCCGATCGGGGAATTTGCGATGCGGCGATTGGGATGGGTTTCGCGCTGCAACTGAAACTCCGCTCGAAGCTCCGCTTCGGTCATCAGCGGCGCCCAGTCCACAGTTAGGCTGAAACGGTAATCAAGCGCGTGCAACTCCCGCGCACCCCAGGCCGAAAGACGTAGAATGGCTGGTCCGCTGACGCCGTTGTGAGTGATAAGAATCGGGCCGCGTTCTCGCAGTTTTCCCACCGATACCTGCACATCAGGTACGGACACACCGGGAAGGTCGCGCAGCGCGATCGAGTGCACGTGGAACGAAAACAAAGATGGAACTGGCGGCTCGATCGTATGACCAAGCGATCGCGCCAGCTCTGCACCAGACGTGCTGCGGCAACCACCAGTGGCCAGCAAAAGTTTGTCGCAGGTGATGGTGTTTCCGTTGTTCAACGTCAGCTCGAATTCGCCTTTGTCGGTAGTCCGGACAGTCTCAACGCCGCGGCGCGTCCGCATCTGGACACCTGCTTGTTTCGCTTCATCCACCAGACAGTCGACAATCGTGGCTGATGAGTCAGTCACCGGAAACATCCGGCCGTCTTCTTCGGTTTTCAGTTGAACACCGCGCGCTTGGAACCATGAGACCGTGTCTGCTGCCGAGAACCGGTGCAGCGCAGAAATCAGTTCACGCTTGCCGCGCGGATACCGCGTGGCAAACATCCGCGGATCGAACAGCGCGTGGGTCACATTGCAACGGCCGCCTCCGGAAATCCGAACCTTGGTCAGAAATTCAGGGCCCCGCTCGAAGATGGACACTTCGGCCGCCGGATTGGCCTGCGCGCAGGCGATCGCTGCAAAAAAACCGGCAGCGCCGCCGCCTGCAATCGCGACGCGATCACCTGACCCCGGCAAAGTAATCGAACTCATTCTGCCGTGGAAAACTCTCGAACTTCACGTCTTTCGAGGGCATTACAGTTGTGCTTTTAGCTCACACCTGCCGATTTCAGGAGATGAAAAATGCGTCGGCGGAGGAAGGAGTTTTGCCGCGCCCGTCACCGCCGCATTCGCAAACAATGCGCTTAGCTCAGCGGCAGCCAGTTGCCCGGCTGGGGCAACGGTTTGGCGCCGTTCAAAGACAGGTAGGTATACTCCTGGAGCAACCGCTCGTAATCGGATAGCAGCTTCATGCCATCGTTAGGCTTCAGCCGATCGCTCTTGATGGCGGCATCCACCTGCGCCTTCAGCAGGCGCATTAGCTCGACCTTATCCCACTGCGTCATCGACAACACCTCTCCGATCGTGCTGCCCTCGATGACCTCCTCGATATACCAACCCGACTCTTCATCGGGATCGAGGAACACGTGCACCTCGGTGACGCGTCCGAACAGATTGTGAAGATCACCCATGATGTCCTGATAAGCGCCGACCATGAAGACGCCGAGATAGTAGATCTCGCCCGGAATTATGCGATGCAGCGGCAGCGTCTCCTTCACGTCCTGCAGATCGATGAACTTTGAAACCTTGCCGTCGGAGTCGCAGGTAATGTCCACGATCATTCCGTTCCGGTCCGGCGGACTGCTGAGGCGGTGGATCGGCATGATCGGAAACAGCTGACCAAGCGCCCAATGATCGAGCAGCGACTGGAACACAGAAAAGTTACAAATATACTGATCGCCTAACGACGTCTCGAGTTGCTTCACTTCGTCCGGAACGAATCGCAAGCCGCGATGCATATTGACGATCTGCTGGGCAAGCTGCCAATAGACAGTGTCGATCTTGGCTTTGGAATCCAGCTCGAGCAGACCCAGATCGAAGGTGTGCTGGGACTCCTCTTTGATCTGCTGAATGTCGTGAAGACTTTCGATGCGGTTACCGCGTCGCAACCGCTGTTTCACGTCCAGGATCTCCCCAACCAGTTTGTGATCCTTGTCGGTGGCTTCGACTTTCAGCTTCGGCGCCGTCTTCTCAATCGAACTGAACGCCTCCATTACCAGAACTGAGTGATGGGCGACGATCGCCCGGCCGCCTTCGCTCACAATCATCGGATGAGGAACGGCTTCGGAATCGCACACGTCCATGATGTTCCAAACCACGTCGTTCGCGTATTCCTGTAGCGAATAGTTCGCGGAACTATCGAAATCGCTCCGCGATCCATCGTAGTCCACGCCCAGTCCGCCCCCGACATCCAAATAACCCAGTTCGTGACCAAGCTTGGAGAGCTTGGCGTAATACCGCGCCGCTTCCCGCACCGCCCGCTTGATGGTGGAGATGTCGGGCACCTGTGATCCGACGTGAAAATGGACCAGCTTGAGGCAGTGACTGAGCCCCGCTGCCTTCAGCATCTCGCTGGCGGCGACAAGGCTCGTCGTATCGAGACCAAACTTTGCATTCTCACCGCCACTCGGCGACCACCGGCCGGAGCCCTTGCTGTGCAGCCGCACCCGGATCCCTATGTAAGGTTCCACGCCGACTTCTTTCGAAGCGCGAATCGTTTGCTCGAGCTCCTCCAACTTTTCCACGACGATAATTGTGGCTTTTCCGAGTTTGCGACCGAGCAGCGCAATTCGGATGAAGGCGGGGTCCTTATACCCGTTACACACGATCAGGCTTTCCGGATCCTTGTGCATCGCCAGGGCGGCGACCAATTCAGGTTTGCTTCCCGCCTCTAGTCCAAAATGGTAGTGCTGGCCGGCATCGACGATTTCCTCCACCACCTCGCGCAACTGGTTGACCTTGATCGGGAATACGCCGCGGTAACTGCTGCGATATCCAAATTCAGCGATCGCCCCCTGAAATGCGCGGTTAACTGCTTCTACTCGATGGCGCAACAAATCCTGAAACCGGATAACGAGCGGAAAAGCGAGACCGCGAGCTCTCGCTTCACTAACGACTGCGAGAACATCAATGGAGCCGCCGGCCTCCTGAAGAGGCCTGACCTCTACATTACCGTTTCCATTAATAGTGAAGTAGTCGCCGCCCCAACGATCAACGTTGTAAGTAGCGATGGCGGACTCGACGTCCCAGTCAGATTTCATGTCGTTGGGCAGCGGGGGTTATGACGCGACCGTCATTTTCATTCAGGTAGCGCAACATTCAAGCGGTCTGTGGAAGAAACTGCATGACTGATTCACCCGCAGGTTTGCCGCGAAATGCCGCATCTATGTGCAAGGTTTTCAGCCTGTAGGATCAAATAAGACAACATACTGCGGGCGACGATTGCCGGCCTGATTTCGTGAGTAAGTGCGATTCCATGCCTCGTCCGGCTCCCTTGTTTTTCCGCCATGGACGGGGTACGTTTCGCCCGCGATGAACAAAACGGTCATTGAGGTGCAGGTGAGGGCAGTCCTGCCGACCAGCGGAGGGTGCGCTGTCTTTCTGGGGAACACAGACAAGGTGTTCATCATCTACGTCGACCAGACGGTTGGGAGCGCGATCACCATGTTCATGCGTGAGATTTCGAAAGAGCGGCCGTTGACCCACGATTTGATTGCGCACCTGATGACTGCGCTTGGTGCCCGGGTCGAGCGAGTGATCATCAATGACCTGAAAAATGCCACTTATTATGCGCGGATGATCATCCGCGCTGAAAACGAGCTGCAACAAAAGAAGATCGTCGAACTCGATGGTCGGCCGAGCGATTGCATCGCCATGGCCACTCAGCAAAAGGCGCCGATCTACGTCAGCCAGGAAGTTTGGGACGAAGTGGACGACATGAGCGACGTCCTGCGGAAGATGGAAGAGGAAGGCCTCAAGCCGGATCCGGAAGCGGAATCGGCGGAAGAAGAGTGAAGAAAATTAGAAAGAAGGGCTAAAGTAGAAAAGGGCGTAATCGACGCCGCGATTTCCTTTTTAAGTTCTACTTCCCGCAATTCCTTTTCTCCCTCACCAATCCTCTCCCTGAGGGAGAGGAAGGTAAACACAAACCAGGGCCACGGGCGCGGCTCGCTGTTTTCTACTTTCTAACTTCTACTTTCCCCCCCACTACCCCAAAAGATCTCCGTAACGCGAGTTCGCCAATTCCAGGCAGCGCGCCAGAATATCCGACGGAGTTTCCAGCTTCAAAACTTCCACGATCAGGTTCTGGCACTCAGCGACTTCAAGACTTTGAACGGCCCGTTTGACTCGCGGCACCGATGTCGATCCCACACTGAGTTCGTCCATTCCCAAGCCGACCAACAATGGAATCAACGCGATGTCGCCGGCCATTTCCCCACAGACTCCCACCCAAATATCATTGTCGTGCGCCGCATCGGCGATCATCTTGAGCAGACGTAGAACTGCAGGATGAGTCGGCTCGTAAAGATGAGCTATCTTTTCGTTAACCCGGTCGACGGCGAGCGTGTACTGGATCAAGTCGTTAGTACCGATACTGAAGAAATCAATCTCCCGCGCGAGCACGTCTGCCGAAATCGCCGCACTCGGAATTTCAATCATCGCCCCTATCTCGGCGCCTTCATTATATTCGATAGCGGCCTTGCCAAGGTCCGCCTTGCATTCATCAAGTACGCCAACCGCTGATCGGAGCTCCTGCAATCCGGAGATCATCGGGAACATGATCTTGATGTTGCCGGTGGTACTCGCCCGCAGAATGGCGCGTAGCTGAGTTTTGAATATCTCAACGTTCTTGAGACAGAATCGAATTGCGCGGCAACCCAGAAACGGGTTCAGCTCATCACCCGCTTCTACTATACCTGGTGCGATCTTGTCGCCGCCGAGATCGAACGTGCGAATGATAAGCGGATGTGGATGAACCCTTTCGGCTACGGTCTTATACGTTTCGTATTGCTCGTCCTCGGTCGGAAGATCATCCCGATTCAGATAAAGGAATTCAGTTCGATAAAGGCCGATACCTTCCGCGCCGTTAGCAGTCACGGCGTCGACGTCCTGGGGACGTTCGATATTGGCCGATAGGACAATGTGTCGACCATCAGCTGTGGTGGATTTAGTTTCCCGAAGCTGGGTGAGTTGCTCCGCGATACGGACCCGCTTGCTCTTAATCTCGCGGTAAGCGGCCAGCGTTCTGTCGCTGGGATTTACAATTAGCACCCCGTTGATCCCGTCCAGGAGAACGGATTGGCCGGTTTCGAGGCGCGCGGTCGCGTTGTGCAAACCCACGATCGCGGGAATATTTAAGGACCGAGCCAGAATCGCAGTGTGAGACGTAATACTGCCAAGATCGGTCGCAATTCCCAGAACCCGCTCGCCATTGAGCTTCGCCGTGTCCGACGGGTCCAAATCATGTGCCACCAGGATGTGCGGTTCGGTGAGCGCGAAGAATGACTTCGGCGCTTTGCCCAGAAGATTTCGAACCACCCGCTTGGTCACGTCCTGAATGTCGACCGCCCGTTCGCGCAAATATGGATCATCTATCTTGCTCAAGGTATCGGCATAGCTGGTAGCAACTTCCTGAAACACCCATTCCACATTGCAACGGTCCTTATCCAGTTTGCGCAGTACCTCGTCGATCAGAGTGCGATCTTCGACGACCAAAAGATGAGCATCAAAAATTGCGGCATCCTTGGCGCCGAGAGATCCGGCGATCCGCTGCTGTAGCTGCAGAATCTGCATCCGCGTCTGAATAAGCGCGGCCTCGAAGCGACCGATCTCATCCGGGATTTGAGATTCCTTGATCGGATATCGCGGAACATCATCCAAATCGTCGATGACGTGGATGACGCCTTGAGCGATTCCGGGTGAGGCACCCGCCCCTTGTAGTCGAATCTCCGGCGGCGGCTGATCACTCATTCAGTTCCGAGATTAATGGCGAAGTAAGGGGTGCGAAAGTCCGGAGTGAAAACAGGTCGCCGACCAGCGCATACGTCCGGGTCTGAACCGGATCAGGACTGAGAGTGGCTCGAGGAGACGCTAATCCTCGTTGAACTTCGAATTAATGAGCGCCTCGAGTTCCTCTACCGCTTTGTCAGCATCTGGCCCTTCACAGCGCAGGTGCAGCTTCGACCCCTGGCCGGCCGCCAGCATCATCAAGCCCATGATGCTCTTGCCATTCACTTCTTCGCTTTCCTTCGAAACCCAGACCTCGGACCGAAAGCGGCTGGCGATTCGCACGAACATCGCGGCGGGACGAGCATGCAATCCCAGCCGATTGATGACTGTGATATCCTTTTCGACTTTTTGTGGACGCGCGTTCGTTTTCCGGTTCAGCAAACCCATTAGCTGTCTTTTGGTTCCATCAAGTTGAGCAATTTTGTATTAAATTCCACCGCGCTGTTTCGGCCGAGACCTTTCAGCTTCTGATCCATCGCCGCAACCTCAATCAAACGCGCGATATCACGTCCCGGCCGGACCGGAATAGTTACATGCGGCACCGGCAAATCCAGAATCTCATAAAACTCCTGATCCAACCCGATCCGGTCCACTTCCTCCAGCTCCTCCCAGTCCTTCAAGGTCACCACCAGATCCAGCCGTTTCTCGATTCGGATGCTGCCGATCCCGAAGATGTTGGCCACGTTGATAATTCCGATGCCGCGAACTTCCATGTGGTTCCTAGTGAGGTTTGGTGCGGTGGCCATCAGCTCCCGGTTCTCCATCAAGGTCATGCGGGTCACGTCATCAGCCACCAGGCTGTAGCCGCGCTCGATCAGGCCTAGGACGCATTCGCTTTTGCCAATTCCGCTGGCACCGCGGATCAAAACGCCGACACCAAGAATGTCTACCATGCTGCCAAACTCAGTCACGGTCGGCGAGAAGTCGGTTTCCAGCGCGATCGTCGCCGCGTTGATGAATTTCATCGTGATCATCGGCGTCCGGAAAACTGAGATTTGCTGTTCGGAGGCGACGTTGAGCAGGTCACGATCCAAATGCATGCCGCGAGAGATGACGAGGCACGGAATTTTTCGCTCGCACAGGCCGCGGAATCGGTCGACTCGAATTCCCGCCGTTAGGCTTTTGAGATAGGTGTTTTCGGCGGCCCCGAGCACCTGAACACGTTTCTCGGCGAAGTAGCTGTAGAATCCGCTCAGTGCCAGACCGGGCCGGTTGATGGTGGGCTCGCGAATCTTCCGATTGAAACCGATCCGAGGGCCTTCAAGCTTCATCTGCAGCTTTTCGGCGTGCGATTTGTAGAAGCTCTCAACCGTTACGACGGGAATGCTCTTCCGCCGATCACTGTTGGATGTGATGGTCTGAGTAGTCCGTTTAGGCGCCATTGGCGGCTAACCATTAACGCGAAGAAGGAGATATTTCCAACGCGGGATGTAGCGGCGGTCTCTGACCGTCGCGTCACCACCAGCACGTAACCGAAAAGTGGTGAGTCGCCGCCTGCACTGCAAAAGAAATCAGCCTTGGAATTTACTGGCTGGAAACTGCTGCTGTCTTGGGCGGCAGCGCTTTGATGGAAATGCTCCCGGCGCTTGTTCGCAGGTGCACAGACTTGCCGCCACCGTTCAGGTCGCCGACCAGAATTCCGTCGTGTTTCCGCTCGATCGTGACTGGGAGGTCAGTGTGCACGCCACCGATCGACGTGCTGGCATCGATCTTAAATCCGCCAGAGGACGGAATCGCAAGACTGATCGCACCGGCGTTCGTTTCGAGGCTGACATCGTTAGGGTTCGTTACCGTCGCCGCGATCGCACCGCCAGCTGTTCGGGCATTTAGTGAACCGTCGATATCCTCGAAATCCATCCGGCCACCGTTGCTGGTGGTTTCAACGGAACCGGCGAAATTTCGAATCGAAACCGCGCCGCCGCTCGTTTGCGCATTCAACGAACCACTTCCGCCGGTTGAATCGATGTTGCCACCATTGGTGCGCACTTTTACCAAGCCTTCACAATCGGCCAATTTCACCTGTCCGCCGCTGGTTCGAGCGTTGATCGGTCCATGCACCGCCTGCAGGTTTAACGATCCACCCGCCGTGTCTGCCTTCAATTCACCATTTAGCTGCTTTACGCCGATCGAGCCGCCACTGGTCCGGAGGTCGACATTGAAATTTTTCGGCAGCTGAACGGTATAATGCGCATCCATTTGAATGTGTTGGTGATTCCAATGCCACTGCCGATTACTGCGCGACCGCACCGTGATCGTGTTTCCCTCCTGTGACACAGTAATCGGGGCGGCAGCGAGGAATTCCTTCTCCTGGCTCTGGTCCGACACATCGACCACTCGCCGACCATTGACTACGGCCTCGTTATCCGAGCCGCTAGTCACGTCGACTGTGCCAAAATCTACGTCGACAAGGAGTTTGCCGCCCGGGCCGGCGGACAGGTGACGTTGGACGATCTCTTCGCTGCGGGCAAAAGCAGTAGTGCAACTGGCAGCGAGTAAAACTAACAACAGACGATTACGTGTGATCATAGCGGTGGTGTTTGGGTTGAATCCGCCAACGCATTTGCATGGATTATGCCACCAGCGATAAGAAGCCGTTAGCTGCACCGGGGCAAGGGTTTACAACTTCTGAGGTGAGTCTACTGCGAATACGACAATTCCGGCCATGGGATGTTGCCGTCCCACTTCTGGCACTCAAGGATGGAGCAATTGGCTACCGGCCTCAAGTTGCCTAGCGAGTGGGTGTCAGTCTTTCCGACTTCGGGTATCGGATTTAGAACGCGGCAAGCGGAGCGCTTGCCCTACAACGGCAGCAGACCACTAGCCTACACTTAGCCGTTGTAGGGCGGGCGCTCCGCCTGCCTTCTGCACAAACGAACGCAATATTGTCCGATTAATTTCAGCTCGCACGCCTCCGCCATTCGGATTTCGGATTTAAATCCGCGAAGCGGATTTGGCTACATCTTGAATCGCTCGCCCAGATACAGTTGCCGGCTGATCGGATCGTCGATCAGGAAATCCTTCGTGCCTTCACTCTCCACTCGACCTTCGAAGATGAGGTAAGCGCGATCCACGATGGACAAGGTTTCGCGCACGTTGTGGTCGGTGATTAGAATCGCGAGACCGGATTTCCGCAGGTTGACGATGATCTGCTGCACGTCATACACCGCGATGGGATCGACGCCGCTAAATGGCTCATCCAACATCAGCAGCTTGGGTTTGGTCACCAGCGAACGGGCGATTGTTAGCCGACGCTTTTCGCCACCGCTCAAGGTTAGCGCCTGATTTTTCGCGATCCGCTCGATGCCGAACTGATGCAACAGCTGCTCGCACCGGTTACGCCGCTCGGCTTTGCTTAGTGACAGCGTCTCGAGGATCGCCAGGATGTTCTGCTCTACGGTCATCTTGCGGAAGATCGATTCTTCCTGGGGCAAATAACCCATTCCCAGCCGAGCTCGCTTGTACATCGGATAATTTGTCACATCCGTGTCGGAAAAAATAACTCTACCCCGGTTAGGCCGGACGAGGCCGACGATCATGTAAAAAGTGGTGGTTTTTCCAGCTCCGTTAGGCCCGAGCAATCCCACAATCTCGCCGGCCTTGACGCTCAGATTGATGCCATCGACGACTGACCGACCACCATAGATTTTGACCAGCTGATCGGTCGAAAGTACTGGCGGCCCTTTCTCAGCGGCCGTCGAGCCCACGTCGGGACCGTATGCAGGAGCCGTCTCGCTGATCATGGCGATGGCTGCGGTTTGTTCCCAGGTTTGGCTGGCTTCTCGTCCTTACTCGCCTTCTCGTCTTTGCCTGCCTTCCCATTCTTCTTGTCGTCTTCTTTTGGCTCCTGACGGATGTCGGTGCGGCTCGGACCGCGAGTAGTTAACTGACCGCTCTGGTTAATCACCATCACGGTTTCGGGACTGGTCCCGATGTGGGTATTCAATCCCTGCTGCACTCGCGGCATCCCCTTTAGCTCCACTTCACCAGTAGCTGCCACATAAACCGCGGTTTCCGATCGTCCAACGGCGTGACTGGGAGGTCCACCATTTGGATCGGGACGATCGCGGACCACGGCCACATTGCCTTCCGCAATCGCTTTCTCCAATCCCTGCCCTTGCCCGCTTAGCGCGCCCTGAGCGCCTTGTTCAGTCTTGGGAGACGGACTCGGTTGGCCGCTCTGACTTCCCTTGCTGATGAAAACCGTCAGCTTATCGGCCTGCAAATTAAAGCGCGGATCATTCACTTTCACTCGCCCACGAAAAATGCCGATGCTTTTATTAGAATCGAAAAAAGCTTCGTCAGCGAAAATCTCGGTAGTGATTGGACCGGTGATACCCGCGTTGAGATCGAGGCCCTTGGATTTGTTATCCGATTTCGAATCACTTTTCGGGCCCGACGGACTGGCCTTGGCCGCGCCGGCCGCGGCCTTCGCTACGTCCTGGCCGTTGCCTAACGAAGCCAGGAAGATCGCGAGCAAACCGACGATGCAGGAGCGCCGTTTCATGGACTCGGTGCCGGTGTTGGTTGGGTGTTATTGGTGATCACCATTTTCACGTTGCCTACGATGCGACTGGTTCGCGCGTTCGTGTCGAACGTGGCCGAATCGCCCACGACATTGAAATCCGCACGGTGCACCGTTGTCTGCTCCTGAGAGCTCAGAATGCGAGTCGTTAGGTCAAAGGTCGATGTCGGCATCTGGATCTCGATATCCACCTGATTGGTCTCGGTGTAGGTTGTAATCTTCAAGTCCTGAAAGGTAATGTGATCCTGATCGATACGCCGCGCCGAACCAGCAACAAATTTGCCTCGCAACCGTCCGTTCAGATCGAAATCCGGAAGCACCAGGCCCTTCGCATCATGCCCGATCGGTAGCGGAATGTTGGTAAGACTTTGCTCGCCTCCTTCGCCGGGTGAGGCTGTAGCAGTCGGGACCGCACCTTTCCGTTTGCCCTTACCCTTGCCTTTTTTGCCCGGTTGTCCGGTCTCGGCGGACAACGAGCAAACCGCGAACATAATCGCGCATGCCCAAACCGCCGTACGTCCGCAGACGTCGCGACTAAGAAACGGCTGCATGAACTGCCTTTAACACGCGCAGGTGTTTGGGCAAATGTTTCAACGGAACCTGATTGGGGCCGTCAGATAACGCGCCCGCCGGATTATCGTGTACTTCCATAAAGATCCCATCACATCCCGCTGCCATCGCAGCCCGCGCCAGAACCGGCGCCAACTCGCCATCACCACCAGTGCTGTCGCCCGCTCCTCCCGGTTTCTGAACCGAGTGCGTGGCATCGAAAACCACGGGGTATCCAGCGTCCCGCATCCAGTAGAGTGATCGCATGTCGGCCACTAAATTATTGTAACCAAAAGTGGTGCCTCTCTCAGTAAAACAGAAGCCGGTGCTTCCAAACGCCAGGAGTTTGTCGGCGATATTTTTGACGTCCCAAGGCGCGAGAAACTGTCCTTTTTTGACATTGATTGGCCGTTTCGTTTCCGCGGCCGCTTGCAAAAGATCGGTCTGACGGCAGAGAAACGCGGGCACCTGCAACAGATCAATCATGTCGCCGGCGATCCTCGCTTCCTCCGGCGAATGGATATCAGTCGTTACCGGAACCTGCAGCTGTCGTCCAATATCGGACAAGATTTTGCACCCTTGTTTGACATCGATACCGCGGAAAGACCGCACCGATGTGCGGTTCGCCTTGTCGTAGGAAGCTTTGAAAATCAAATCGATTTCTTCATCGCGTGCGATCCTGACGATGCGGTCCGCCATCCGCCTTACGAACTTCTCGGACTCGATAACGCACGGACCGAGAATGAACACCGGCCGTTTTCCGCCGATGGTAAGCTTTCCGACTTTAAGTGGGCGTGGTTTCAGAACGGAAAAAACGTTACCGCGAATTGCGCGGATATCACGGATATTTCAGAAGCCAACAGATTGTGGGCGCCTGCGCTCCGCAATAACGAACCGAACGGAGAACGTTGTAGAGGTGCTTGTGCCAACCGCCTGCTTACTAGTTCCGGTGGTTGGTACAACCACCGCTACAACAAACCGCGCCAGCGTTACTGCATCCGCCACATCGCGCCCTATCCGCGGTTAACGCTTCCGCGGAAAAGATCTACCAATCCAAAGGGCGCGTACAACATCGTGAAGAAGACAAACGCCACGATATGAAACTGGAGCAGGTAAAGCGGCCGCCAGTCCGACAGGAAACTCAGCAACGAAGCCGCTTCCGGTTTGTGCAGAAGAAATCCGTAATTGTCGCCGGTCATGAGGTCGGCTGTGAAAGCGACGACGAAATAAAGTTCGGTCCACAGAAACGTACGGAAAACGCTCTTGGGGCCAGGCCGAAAGCCATAAACCAACATCATGAAAACGATTCCGACAATGATGGCGGAATGAGCAACGAAGAAGCTGATGAACCGCAGGTCGGGAAAACCATATCGAAGATTCGGCGTAATCAGGGCTTGGAGGGTGCCACCGATTCCCCAGAAGTAAGCAACCTCCAACCACCGTCGATTTCCGGTCCATAGCGCCACGATGATGACGAACATCGCCCAGTCGCAGAGTTGCAGCGGTAGCGCGTGATACCACCGAGTCACGCCGAAGTGGCGTCCAACAATCACGTAGGCCAGATAATTGATTAGCAGCAGAGCGGAGATTGCGAAACAGATCGAACGCGCCAGAAGCGTGGAGTTGGTGCGATGAACCGTGAAGGCAAGGACGAACGGCAATACCAGCGTCAGCAAAAGAATCGTTAGGTGGGCGGGCCCAAACGCGTAAAAGGTTGACGGCGATTGATCCATTACTTGCACGGAAAGCCGTGAGCTTCCCATGGGAAGGGAACGCCTTCCCGTACAACGGCAGAATCTTGGAATACCCTTCCCGCCGAAATCGGTTCTTTGGAGGACAAGCACCAATGGTAGCGGCGATTGACCTCAATCGCCATGGCCGGTCGGTGACCGGCCGCTACCAGATTGTTTCGGCCGACGCTCTGCTATCGGATCACCCAAAGATTGCACGGGATCACATCTGTGATCCAGGCGATGTTCGCCGGCAAATTGTCCCGGCAATCAGTTGTGGGCGCAATCGGCACGACTAACAACTGGGCGTTGACGGATTGAACGAAATCAGCCGCCGCAAACCCGGTGTTCCCGCGGATGCAACGAACCTCAATCGGAACTTCAGTTGGTCCGGTGGACAGAACAAACTCTTCCAGCAATAGCTCCTCATCGGCCGGCGTTCCACCGCTGCTCCCGGCTTCGGCCGCAGTGTCGCGAGCGCGAATTTCGTCAAAGGTCGTGATGATCCGGATGACGTACAATCTTTCTGTCTTCTCAGCGGAGGCAAGACTGATGGCTTTTTTCAGCGCTTCGCGGCCATGATCGGAGTACTCCGCTACGAAGACCATGCGCTGTAGCGGCTTGGGCTCGGTATTCGGATCGGTGAAGAGCATGACGGAACAGCATGCTTCCCGCACCAGCCGGCGGGCCACGTTTCCCAGAAACGGATGGAGTACCACTTCTTTCTCCAGTGCGCCGGCTACGATCATATCGATCTTCTTCTCCTGGACCGTTTGCAGAATGCCGCTTGCCGGATCGCCTTTCGCATAGTGGACAACCGCGTCCCCGGGCATTCCGAGTTGGGTTAACACCTCTGAGAATTTGCTGGCCGTCTGCTCGTCGCGTTCGCCGACATAAATCAAGCTCAGATCTGAGCCGAATCTGCCCCTGATACGGTTCGCTTCAGACAGGACATGCAGAAAGCGCGGCGAGAACGTACTGGCGACAGCTATACTTTTGTACGCATCCGGCATGATCATGGCACAGCCGGTTCACTGTCGGGCTTCGCGACACTTCGGCAAGCCGGATACGGCGAAATTGAGACTTGGCCTGACGAAAGGCCTATAGAGGTGAGCAGCTCCGCTGCGTGTGTTTGGCAACGCGCACGGACGGTCAAGGTCGCCGCGGCGACTGAGTGAGCGGGAGCGAACGAATCAAAGCGCGTTCCACCACAGCACACTTCCGGCAAGGTGAATCGTGACCTCCGGGCGCGATGCTAGAATTATCGCACCGCAGCTGCGACACTTCGTCTCTGGCTGGAATTCCGCCAATCGTCAGACTGGAGTTTATAGAACTTTGCGCGAATCTTCGCCATGCGCCGAGCCATATATCCCGGTAGCTTCGACCCTGTTACAAATGGGCATCTCGATGTGATCGCCCGGGCCCGAAAATTGTTCGACGAGGTGATTGTAGCCGTAGCCCATAACATCGAAAAAGAGCCGCTATTCAGTCTGGAGGAACGGTTGCAGCTCCTTCGCGATGCATTGGGAACCGAGCCGCGGGTCCGGGTCGGCCAATTCGAAGGATTACTGGTGGATTTTGCGGTAAAGGAGCAGGCCTGCGCGGTGATTCGCGGTTTACGGGCGGTTTCCGATTTCGAGTTCGAATTTCAGATGGCGCTGATGAATCGCAAACTGCAAGGCACCGTAGAAACGATATTTCTTATGCCGAAGGAGGAGTACACCTATTTGAGCTCGCGGCTGGTAAAGGAGATCGCTCGGCTCGGTGGTGACGTATCGACCTTCGTTCCGGCCTCGGCCGGTAGAGCTTTGGCGAGCAAATTTTCCCGATGAAGATCCATCTGAAACAAATTCCAGCCCAAGGCTTACATCTCGAAGGCGAAGAGAATTGCCCCCTCAACGAGCTTGAGACTGAAGACGCTCGATGCGCCGGGCCGCTTCATTACAATCTGGATATCGGCCTTTCCGGTGATTCGCTCTGGGCCAACGGCAGCCTCCGCCAGCCGGTGGAACTACAATGTGTGTCATGCCTCGAGAAATTCGTGCATGTGATCGACGTCCCTTCCTTCGCCGTCCATCGCGAGATTGGCGGTCCGGAAACGGTTGATCTCACGCCATTCTTTCGAGAAGACCTTTTGCTCAATCTGCCGGCCCATCCCCACTGCGATCGAGATGGGAAGAGCGTTTGCAAAGCCAGCCATCCTGAAGCGGTCGGGATAGCGAAACGAAAGCCGGATTGGAGCGCGCTCGATAAGCTAAAAGTGAAAGAGGACCAAAAAACGGAGACTTCGCAGGGACGCAGGAAAGCAGGAAAGAATTAGTCTCTTCAAATTCCTGCGGTTCAGGGATCAATCACTTCATGTCGCATGTAGCTGGAAGCGGTTGTTTTTCTGCCAGACCGTGCTTTGGTAGGCCCCTGCCATGGGAGTTCCTAAGCGCAAAACTTCAAAGATGCGGTTACGCACACGTAAGGCTGCCAACGCCTGGCGTTCAGCTGAATTGAACAAGTGCCCGCAATGCGGAAGCACAGTTCGGTCGCATACGGCCTGTGCGTCTTGCGGTTACTACAAGGGCCGGCAAGTCCTGACCATCGGCGCTTAAGCACCTCTTAAGCAGCCTCTTCGTGGCATCGGCTGCCAGCCGATGATCATTGATGAACAATACCGTGCGAAAATAACCATTCGCGCGCAAGGGTATGTCTTGAGATCATTGGCAACATGCCAAATGCTAGGGCCAGGGCCAGCCGCCGCTCAAAGCAGCACCCGCACTTTGGTTTGCAATAGCGCTGCAAACTCCGCAAAGTCCTCCCGATGAAGATCGCCTTGGACGCGATGGGCGGCGATTTCGGGCCGCCCAACCTGATCGGCGGCGCCAAGATGGCGCTCGAGGCTTACCCGCAAATCACCAAACTGTTTTTGGTCGGCGACACCGCTCAGGTTGAAGCCGAGCTGAAGAAACAAGCCTGCAGCGACAGCCGGATCGAGATCGTGCACTCCAGTCAGGTGGTCGACATGTCGGACAAGGCGTGGTCTGCGGTCAGGCGCAAAAAGGATTCCTCCATCAGTCGTGCTGTCGATCTGGTCAAACACGGGGACGCTGATGCCGTTGTTAGCGCGGGCCACACCGGGGCCGCAGTCGCAGCTTGCACCATTAAACTGCGGACTTTGGAGGGAATCGATCGCGCCGGAATCGCAGCAGTCCTTCCCACCGAAACGAACGTGTTCGTGTTGATCGACGCCGGTGCAAATATCGACGCCACGCCCGAACATCTTCTGCACTACGCCATCATGGGATCGGTGTATTCCCGGCACGTCTTACATTACAAGAACCCGACCGTCGGTCTGATCTCGTTAGGCGAGGAAGATGTGAAAGGGACGGAGAAGACACGAGAGGTCTTCAAGATGCTGAAGCAAAGTTCGCTGAACTTCGTCGGAAATATTGAAGGTCGGCATCTGTTCGAGGATCCGGTAGAGGTCGTGGTCTGCGACGGTTTCGTCGGGAACGTGATCTTAAAAACGTGCGAATCGATTGCGGTCGCGATTTTTAGTTGGTTAAAGCACGAGTTGATGCGAACCACGAAACGAAAAATCGGGGCGTTCCTGGCGAAGAACGCGTTTCTGGAAATCAAAGATAAAACGAACTACGAAGAATATGGCGGCAGTCCCTTGCTGGGGGTGAACGGCATTTGCATTATTGCGCATGGCGCCAGTACTGCACTGGCAGTCAAAAACGCGATACGAGTGGCGGCGGAGTCCATTGAACAACAAATAAACCCGCATATCATCGAAGAGATCCGCCGTTATAATGAAAAAACAGCCCCGCTCGAGCCCGCGCTCCGCTAAAACGCAGCGGACGGTCTCGATTGTTGGCACCGGCAGCTACCTCCCGGACAAGGTGCTGACCAACGCCGACCTGACGAAAATTGTCGACACGTCGGACGAATGGATTACCACCCGTACCGGGATCAAGGAGCGGCGGGTTGCCGGAGAAGGCGAGCTGACCAGCGACATGGCAACCAAGGCGGCACTTAAGGCGCTCGAGCAGGCGAAAATTTCACCGGATCAAATTGATTTGATACTCGTCGCGACGGCCACACCGGACATGTTGTTCCCGGCCACCGCGTGCTTCGTCCAAAAAAAGATCGGGGCGGTCAATGCAGCATGCCTGGATGTGTCCGCGGCCTGCGCAGGCTTCCTGTTTGCGATCGAAATCGCTCAGCAATTCATCACTTCCCACACTCATGACGTCGTCCTGGTCATCGGCGCGGAGAAGCTGACCTCCATTACGAATTGGACCGATCGGAACACTTGCGTTCTGTTCGGCGACGGGGCCGGAGCTGCCGTATTGCGACACCGCGGCAGTACCCACGGCGTGGTGAGTACGCATATCGGAAGCGACGGCCGGTTCAGCGACATCCTGTTCATGCCCGGAGGTGGGTCGCGCACGCCGATTACGGCGGAAAATGCGCACATGAATCTGGCCACGATCCACATGATCGGAAAAGATGTCTACAAACAGGCGGTGATCGCCATGCTCGATGCGTCCCGAAAAGCGCTGGAGAAAGCTGGCCTAACGATCGACGATATTTCGTGCGTCATCCCCCACCAGGCGAATCTTCGCATCATCGAAGGCATCGCCGACCGTCTGAAAATTCCGATAGAGAAATTCTATGTGAACCTAGACCGGTACGGTAACACGTCGGCTGCGGCGGTCGCCATCGCGCTGGACGAAGCAAATCGCAGTGGACGAATCAAACAAGGCGATTTTATCCTGATGGTTGTGTTCGGGGGCGGCCTTACCTGGGCCAGCACGGTGATTGAATGGTGACCGTTAAAGAGCCTGCCATCGGACGGCCGCTAACCCTTTCGGGGTTGAATCGTTGAAGCGGTCTCATTTGCACCGTAACGTTGAACCTGCTTGCGCTTTAACCTTTCGACGATCACGGATCCAATGGAACGTCGCCTAACCGCCATTCTTGCTGCCGATGTAGTCGGATACAGCCGGCTCATGGGCACGAACGAGTCAGGCACGCTCGCTGCGCTGACGTCGCTTCGGGCCGATTTCATCGATCCGAAAGTTACTGAACACCAGGGCCGAATCGTCAAGCTCACCGGCGACGGCATGCTGGTGGAGTTCCCGAGCGTCGTTAACGCAGTGGCGTGTGCGGTGGAGCTGCAGCGAGGCCTGGGTGATCGCAACAATGGTGTGCCTCAGGACCACCGGATTGAATTTCGCATCGGTGTCAATGTGGGCGATGTCATCGTGCAAGGCGAAGATATCTATGGTGATGGTGTCAACGTCGCGGCGAGATTGGAGGGTATCGCCCCGACAGGTGGAATAGCGATTTCCGGAGGAGTGCGCGATCATCTCGGCAATCGCCTCGACCTCACATTCGAGGACATGGGCGAGAAAAGCCTGAAGAATATCGAGCGGCCCATTCGGGTTTACAGTGTTCGTCTCAACGGTCTGGCGAAGTCTGCGAAGGACAACGCGCCGCGAGACGGACAGCTGGAAAGGCCCTCGATCGTCGTGTTGCCGTTCAACAATATGAGCGGCGATCCGGAGCAGGAATATTTTAGCGACGGCATCACTGAGGACATCATCACCGACCTTTCGAAAATCTCCGGTCTGTTGGTCATCGCGCGACACACAGCATTCACCTACAAGAATAAACCGATCAAAGTTCAACAGATCGGCCAGGAGCTGGGCGTCGGTTACATCCTGGAGGGAAGTGTGAGAAAAGCCGGGAGCCGCGTGCGCGTCACGGGCCAGCTGGTCAGCGCGAAAGACGGCGGCCACGTCTGGGCTGAACGTTTCGATCGGGATCTGACGGACATATTCGCTATTCAGGACGAAATTACCGAAGCAATCGTCGAGCAGTTGAAAGTAAAACTGCCGTTGCAGGAAAAGAAGTCCATCGAGCGCACTCCCACCGACAACGTGGAGGCTTATACCTACTACCTGCGGGGGCGCGATTTTCTCCATCGAACTTCTAAACGTTATCTCGAACTCGCCCGCCGGATGTTTGCCAAAGCGATTGAGCTGGATCCAAATTTCGCCCGGGCTTACGCGGGAATCGCCAGCTCCGATGCGTTCCTCTACAGCATTTACCAGATGGAGATTTCACTTGAAGGAATTCTCGAGATGGCAGCGAAGGCGCTGGCGCTGGATAGCCAGCTTGCCGAAGCGCATGCCGCCCGCGGAGCAGCATTATCCGCAGCTCGTAAATTTGACGAAGCGGACACCGAATTCGAGCAAGCATTGACACTCGACGCGAATTCCTTTGAAGCTAACTATTGGTATGCCCGCCACGCCCTAGTCCAGGGGAAGATGTTTCGTGCGGTTGAGCTATTGGAGCGCGCAGCGGAGATTAATCCAGCCGACTACAAGCCTGCTGCTTTGCTCATTGGCGGGTATCGTTCAGTCGGACGCGACAGCGATTGCAAAGCTGCCGCACGCAGGACGGTAGAGCTTGCCGAACGTGACCTTGTCTTGCATCCGGACGATTCTCGCCCGGCCGTGCTTGGCGCGCTCGCATTGCTGGAGCTGGGAGAAAAGGAACGTGCCAAAGATTGGGCGGCACGAGCTCAGGCGATCGAAAATGAAGACCCGGTCTCACTCTACAATCTTGCCTGCGTTTACAGTCAGTTGGGAGAGCCGGAAGCGGCTTTTGATTTGCTGGAACGCGCTGTTAGCAACGGGCGACCATTCTGGAGAGATTGGATCGAGAATGACTCTGACCTCGACGGATTACGGAATCATCCGCGCTACCCGAAACTTATCGCATCGCTGGGATGACAGTTCCCGGCGACATAAACGTTAGTCTAACCGTCCAACCCGGGTGAGTGAGGCCTAACGAGAATTTATTGGCCGCCGAATGCCGGGATCCCGGTGAGGTGCTGACCCAGAATCAGCCGGTGAATGTCGTCAGTGCCTTCGTAGGTACTCACGCTCTCCAGATTACACATGTGCCGCATACAGGCGTGACTATCGAGAATGCCTTCGGCGCCAAGAATGTCCCGGGCAGTGCGGGCAACATCGAGTGCCATGGCCACGTTGTTCATCTTCGCCATCGAGATGTGATAATGCTTCACCGATCCGGCATCTTTGAGTTGCGCCACGCGTAACGCGAGCAGTTGCGCCTTGGAAATTTCGGTGAGCATCCGCACCAGCTTCGCTTGCACCAGCTGAAAACTGGCGATCGGCTTTCCGAATTGCACGCGGTCAATGGCGTAATTCCTCGCCTCATCGTAACAGGCCATCGCAGCGCCGATCGCGCCCCACGCGATGCCGAACCGTGCATGATTCAAGCACTCCAGCGGAGATCGGAGCCCGCGGCTTTTCGGCAGAATCGCATCCAACGGGATGGCACAATCAGTCAAGCAGATCTCAGCCGTTAGGCCAACGCGCAGCGAGAGTTTGCCTTCGATTAATTTCGGGTTGAACCCGGCAGTTCCTTTTTCAATCAGAAAGCCGCGGACCGCCGCTTGATCATCGCTCTCGCCCGTCTTGGCCCAGACCACAATGACATCGGCGACAGTCGCATTACCGATCCATTTCTTCGCGCCATTCAGCACGTAGCCATCGGCAGTTTCGCGGGCGCGACATGTCATGCCGGAAGGGTTAGATCCGAAATCCGGTTCGGTTAGGGCAAACGCGCCGAGCTTCTCGCCCCGCGCCATTGCCGGGAGCCAGCGATTCTTCTGATCTTCAGAACCGAACAGATGAATGGCCATCATCGCGAGCGAGCCCTGGACTGATGCGAACGTGCGCAACCCGCTGTCGCCGCGCTCCAACTCCTGCATGATCAAACCGGCCGCCACATTCCCCATCCCGGCGCAGCCATAGCCCTGAATCGTAGGCCCAAAGGCTCCGAGCCCGCCTAATTCCGGCGCAAGTTCAAGTGGCAGCGTCCCCGCGCGATGAAGTTTCGTAACCACCGGCAGAAACCGGTCGTCTACAAACGCGCGAATGCGATTGCGCAGTTGCCGCTCCTCAGGTGCAAACAGCTCATCGAGCTGAAGAAAATCCGGCGATTCGAACTTCGACATGGGCGAAAGAATATGGCAGGCGGAGCGCCCGCCCTACAACGGCTAAGTGTACCAACAGTGTTGCTGCTATTGTAGGGCAAGCGCATCGCTTGCCGATTATTCAGATTCAATTTCGAACTGATAAGGCCAATCTTGCCAATGTTTAACCAACCCTGCCCGTACCGGATTTTGCTGAACATACCGCCACTTGTTCTCCAACGATTCGTCCGTCCGCAGTAGCCGGTCAAAACAGCCGGGTTGCCACTTCCATGAAGCTTTCACCTCTTGTCGCATCCATCGCTTTAGCGCTGCCGAACAATCACTAACATTTGCATTACGATCAGTTGCTGGCGTGACAATCAGGTGCACGTGGTCCGGGAGCAGTACAGCCGCCAGAATTTCCATCGCTTTAGTCTTCGTGCCGCACTTCGCAGCGCTGCTAATGTCGGTGCGTTCGCCAGCACCGGCTTGCGGCCGGCCACACATAGCGTGACGAAATAGATAACAGCTTGTTCCCATGGGAGCCAAACCGGGATGCGAGGCGGATGCGCCATCGGTTAAATCCTGGCAGGCGGAGCGCCCGCCCTACAACGGCTAAGTGTACCAACTGTTGCTGCTATTGTAGGGCA
>JBJMXE010000103.1:0-36767 GCA_045809745.1 Chthoniobacterales bacterium
GCCGAGGCACAGCGATGTCGTGGTCGCCGATCAGCGGTGGCGATCGCACGGGGAACTGACCTGACTCTCGCACTCTCGGCAACCACGAATTCGCAGCAGTTTGCTGCGCCGCAGCACTGAAAGCATAGCTATGTCATCCCGAGCGAGTCGAGGGACCTCGCAGTCGCAGCGCACGTCGCCCGAGTAGGGGAGGTCCCTCGACTGGGCTCGGGATGACAACGCCGGGGTGCTAATTTCCCGGCAGCGATGTAAATCGCTGGAGGAGTCGTCTCCGTCTGGACAGTCTAAAATGGGATCTCGTCGTCGTCCGGTTCCGCGGGTGCGGATGCACCTGCTCTTGGTGGCGGAGTCGTCGCACGGGCCGGCCGTTCTTCTTCTCCGGAATCGGCGGCCGCACCGGGCGCTCCGCCTCCGCGGCTGCCCAGCATCTGCATGTTCTCCCCAATCACCCGAAGCTTCGACCGTTTCTGACCGCTCTGTTTGTCGTCCCAGGTATCGAGTTGCAAGCGGCCCTCTATAAATACAGGACGGCCTTTCTTAAGATATTCGGCCGCGATTTCGGCCAGCCGGGCCCACAGAACCACGTCTACGTAAGTGACTTCCTCCCGCCGCTCACCATTCTCTAGCGTGTACTGGCGATTGATGGCAATGCCGAGGTCACACACCGCACTGCCTTTGGGCGTATACCGGATTTCCGGGTCGCGGGTGAGATTACCGAGGAGGATGACTTTATTGAAGCTGGCCATCCGCTCGTTCTAATGAATTTATTTAGCGGGCGCCAACTTTTTTGGCAGGCCCAGCTTCCTTCTTCTCGTTCGGCTGGCCCAGCTGCTGGTAGTGCTGACGATACACTTCCGGATCGAGTTTGAACTTTGACCGAAGTTTCGTGATCAGCTGCGGGTCCGCTGCGAATACGAAGTTAACGAAGTATCCGGCATCGAGCGCTCCCGCCACATAGGAAAACTGCCGCTTGTCCATTTTTTGGACCTGCTCGATCTGAGCGCCTTCCTTCTCAAATTCCGATTCCAACCGGTCAACGATTTCCTTCACACTGTCTTCTGTGCCCTGGGTGTTTAGCACCATCAGAGCTTCATAACGCTTCTTCATATTTTTAGGTTTGCCCGCCCCGAACGCTCTCGGGGTTGAAAGTGTTCATCGCGGAAACGAGGCCGTTGTCAACGGCACATTTCGCCGCCTGCACCGCCCTCTCCACCGCCGAGCGCACTGCCGGCATCTCTTCCTCAAAAAACCGGCCGAGGACGTGATCGACCGCGCCCTGCGACGGTGCCCCGCCGATACCGATCCGCAACCTCGGGATTTTGTCCGTTCCGAACTGAACAATGATGGATTCCAAGCCGTTATGACCACCGGTGCCCCCGTCGGGTCGCATGCGCAAACGTCCTAAAGGCAAGGCAAAATCATCGAACACAATGAGCATCTCGTTAGGATCAATCTTGTAAAACTGAGCGACAGCCACAATCGGGAACCCGCTGTGGTTCATAAATGCCAGGGGCTTCACCAACAGCAAATCACCTGACTTGGCCACCGTAGCCTCCGCCTTGCTCGATTTGTCCCAGGACAGACCAAGGTCGGCGGCTAATTGGTCGAGCACCATGAAGCCGATATTATGGCGAGTCTGCTGATACTCGGGTCCGGGGTTTCCCAAACCCGCAATGAGACGGATTTTGTTCGGATCTGAGTCAGCCATCGCTGTCGAAACTACAGGAGTTCAATTGCCCACGAAACCCACGAAATCACAGGAAAGGGACAGTCCGGGGACGGAGGGGCGAGCTCCCGCGAGTCTGCGCTGAATAGGATCGCGGAATGCCAAGCGCGAACGCTTGCCCTACAACGGCTGCCACAGGCCCGACGTGGTGGCAAACACCCTGCCCCGGCCAGGGGCCGCGGATTTGCGGGCAAAACCGCCCGCTGCTATTTCTTCCCTTCCTTTTCCTTCGCTGGCGCAGCAGCTGCGGCAGCTTCGCCTTCGGCTGGCTTCTTCTCGGTGATAACCTCAGGACCTGTTGCCGCCGTAGCTACCGCCGCCGGCTCTTCCTCAACTGCCGGAGCGACCACTGAGAACGCCGTCAGATCAGGCTGCACTTTGGCAACCACGCCCGATGGCATCGGTATATCCCGCACGTGAATGGAATCGCCAATGTTGAGATTCGAAACGTCGACCGTGATTCGGTCGGGCAAATCTCGCGGCAAACATTCTACGGTTAGGTTTCTCAAACTCTGCTCCAGCAGACCACCGAAATTCTTGACGCCGTTAGCGGTACCAATTGGCTCCAGCGGAACTTCCGCTTCCAACGTTTCATCCATGGAAACGGCATGGAAATCGATATGCAGAACGTTGTTACCGACCGGGGCGTGTTGAATTTCCTGGACCAGAGCGGTGCGGGTTTCGCCGGCAATCTCCAGCTCAACCAAAATGTTTTCGCCGGCCGCATGGCTAAGCATCACGTTAACGTCCCGGGCAGACACCTGCAGCGGTTGCGGTTTATCTTTGCCGCCGTAGACGACGGCTGGGATAATGCCGCGGGCTTTGAGTTTGCGCGCGGCCGATCGGCCGATTTCGCTACGCGGTTCTGCTTTAATTTTAACCTGTTTTGCCATGGGAATCCTTGCTCTTGTCGATCTTGAACAGCGAAGAAACCGATTCGTCGTTGTGAATCCGCTTCATGCCCTCGCCGAGAAGCTCGGAGATGCATAGCACGGTGGTTTTAAATCCTTCCACCGGGCGCACAGGCGTGCTGTTCGTCGTTATTAATTCCTCGATTTTAGACTTTTGCAACCTCTGGATGGCCACATCCACCAGGACAGCATGGGACACCCCCGCATAGATATTTTGCGCACCATGCTTTTTCAGCAGTTCCGCCGCTGACGTGAGGGTCCCGGCGGTCTCGGTCAAATCATCCACCAGCAGCACATCCTGGCCTTCTACATCGCCGATCAAATAAAGAGCTTCGGTATGCGTCGCGCTCTTTCGTTCCTTGGCCACGATCGCCAGGCTGGCGCCCAAGGCATCGGCGTAAGCAGACGCCATTTTAAGGCCACCGATGTCGGGCGACACCACCACCGTGTTCCCGGTCAGGCGCTCCCGAAGATATTTAATCAGTACCGGCAGCGAATAAAGGTGATCCACCGGGATATCGAAGAATCCCTGAACCTGTTGCGCATGAAGATCCATCGTTAGGACGCGATGCACACCCGAAGCGTGCAAGAGATTGGCCACGAGCTTCGCAGTGATCGGCACGCGCGGCTGATCTTTGCGATCCTGACGAGCGTAACCGAAAAACGGGATGACGGCAGTGATTCGGTCGGCACTGGCTCGCCGCGCCGCGTCCACCATGATTAACAGCTCCATCAGATGCTCGTTGGTCGGAGGGCTGGTCGGCTGAACGATGAACACGTCGCGACCGCGGATATTTTCCTCTATCCGGACATAGGTCTCGCTGTCCGGAAATGAGCTGATCGTTGCCTTTCCGAGGGGGACGCCGATGTAGTTGCAGATTCGCTCAGCCAGTTCCCGATGGGCGGTGCCGCTGAACACTTTCATTTCTGGCTGGAGCGCAAACATGGCTGAGCAGGGCGTAGATTAGGCGCGCCCCGATACCACTGGCAAACGAAGAATGCGGCTCGCTTGCCAATGCGGTAATATGCACAATAAGTATACCGTTTCCGCCCCCCCGAATATGACCACTGCTGATGCCATTCGCGTAGAGCGCCCCACCACCGATTCCCGCCTTTTCGCGCATACCCGCTGGGACGCGGTGCCGGTGATGGCTGCGCTATTTCACCTCACCTACTTCTACGCGCTCTTGTATGTCTACCCGCGCGCGCCCCTGTGGATCATGCTGGCCCTCGGCTTCGGTTACGCGCTGATGATGAATGCCAACATTAACGGCATCGGCCACAACTTCATTCACAATCCATTCTTTCGGTCGCCGTTTCTAAACCGGATTTTTGGCGTTGTTCAGTCGATCGCCTGCTCGCATTCGCAGACCTATTACGATGCGGTGCACATGCAGCATCACAAGGGCAACGCCGATAGGCCGAACGAGGATGGCGAAACCATCGATTGGATCTCCATTTACAAACATGGGCACGACGGCGAAGCGGAGAATCCATGGAGCTACGTTTTTCTCAGTGTGTTTCGCGACAACCCGGCGGCGATTCGCCGCGAACTGGGGAAACGCGGCAACAAAGATTTATTCTGGGGGAACATCGAGCTCGCGGCATTCGCCACAAACCTGTTCGTCCTCTTTCTCCTGAACTGGCGCTATGTGCTGTTCTTTCTGTTGCCGTTCATCTACCTCGGACACTGCTTCAGCTATTTGAACGGATACTTTCGCCACTACGGCGGGAATCCCGACAAGCCGATCGCGTGGGGGGTCAGCAGTTACGGCAAAATCTACAATTGGTTGTTCCTCTATAACGGTTACCACGCCGAGCATCATTTCCGCCCGAAGGTGCACTGGACGAAAATGGAAGCATTTCGCCGCAGCATCGAAGATCTCCAGAAGCAGGAAGGGGTGCGGGTCATCGAACACGCCCACATGTTAGGTTTCCTCGATCCGAATCTGCCGAAGCGAACGCCCCGCACCGCTGAAGCCGGCGCTGAAGTAACTCCCTGAACAAGCCGGGCGCCATTTGCTGGACCGGCGGACGCGGGTCAGCCGAACGTCGATGAGTCAGCCACACATCGCTACTGCGAGCCCAGTCCCGCGGCCCGGACCTAACGAGTTAGCGGACCAACCGCCCCCCTCGGCGGGAACCTATGTCGGGATGATCGCAGGATTTACCGCTTTCCTCATCCTGGTGGTAGCGTTCATCCATGTGCACGGCACTTACATGTTTCCGCGGGGATTTGACGTCCTCCGGCGCATCTTTCACGGACAGTATGCGCTGCTAGGAGGGGCGGTCCTGGCCACCGTGCTGTGGATGTTCCCCGGGCGCGGAGTCGTTCGTGCCGCGCGCTGGAGCCTTCTTCTGCTGTTGTACCTGAGCGCGGCCTGGTTCGTTATCTGGGTGTTGGTGCATCGCGTGTTCGGCATCGACCTCACGCCATCCATCGTCGTCGATATTTTGATTAATCACGCCCCGATTTCCGAAATGGGTGTCAGCGCCGCACAAGTCGCGACGACTGTGCTCATCTCATTCGCGGCCGTGTTCGGGATGGTAGCGGTGACCGAGAAGCTGACGGTCCGGCATGGGCCTAAACTGCGCCGGCGCTGCTTCTTCGTCGCATGCGCATTGTTTCTGATCGTTCACCTGCCCGTGCGCGCTTACTTCGTTCACTACATCAACCTGAATGATTTCGCGGTCTCTAGTTATGACGATTGCGTTCCGTTTTCGTTGCGTTCTGAACGTTTGTTCGGAGGCGGCAAGCCGCGCACCACGTTGCCCAATCTGGAGTCGCGCAAACGAACAGAACAATACCTCGCCCAGATTCCCAAGATGACTCAGGCGACGATTCCGCGGCCTCACAATATCCTGTGGTTGAATGTCGAGTCGCTGCGGTTCGATGGAATCAATAGCCTAACCATGCCGCAGCTTTGGCAACGCCAGAAACAGTTCCAACTCAGGTTAGATCGGAACCATTGGAGCAACGCCAACGCAACGCACTTCGCGGTATTCTCGATGTTGACCGGTCTGAGTGGGTATCAATTGCCTGCCTTTGTCCGTGCGGGACAAATGGATCCATTTGTTGTCCTTCTTCAGAATAATCAGTACGCGGTGCGGTTTTGGAAGAAGGCGCACCTTGAGTCCGCTGATTTACTCCCGCTGATTCCCAAGAATGCAGTGTGCACGGGCGTGGACATGAAGCGCCAGAGGGGAGATCCGTCGATGGTCGACGGCTATCTGCATAGCCGCACGCCTAACGTTCAACCGCGGTTCGATTTTCTGCCTTTCGATGCAACCCATTGGCCATACTCGTTCTCATCAAAAGACGAGATTCTTAAGCCGGCGCCTGAACTCAACACTTCGAGCCTGGTGCAGGGTTGGATGCATTTCGCCAGGTCGGAAGAGGAAATGCATGTTGTCCGCAATCGTTATGGCAACGCGTGCCACGCCGTTGATGCCGAGATGGCACGGGTTCTCGATGACCTTGAAGCACGCGGCGGGTTTTCCGATACCATCATCATTGTCACTGGAGATCACGGCGAAGAGTTCCAGGAGCGAGGGCAACTCACGCATTCGGCCGTGCTGAACGATTTCCAGGGCCGGACGGTATTATGGATGCATTTCCCGGATCGGCCGGTGGATCCGATCGATGTGAAAGGACCGACAATGCACATCGACATTGTGCCGACGATTGTGGCCGCGCTCGGGTTCAAGAACGATGTCCTCTACACTCAGGGGCAATCCCTTCTGGGGCCTTTGAACGCTCGGCCATTGTTGAGCCTTTCCGAGCAGGGTGGCGTTGCCGTTCCGCAGTACCGCTGTCTGGTTAGCAACGATTACATTTCCCGCTGGCGCTACACCCCGGCGGAATATCAATTTTCCGGGGTCCAGCGAAGGGATGGCAACATGGTTGAAGGAAAAAATTGGGAGCAAGAAGTCCGCGCGAACTACCCCGCATCGGCAAGCATGTATGAGCTGCTGCCGGATGTGAACCAGCCTCGTTCCACTGTCGCTCCGGCTCCGGTGGTGATGACGGAACGTTAGGCGCGAGGTGCCAGCATCCTAACCCCAGTTCGGAACATTGGCCCCGGCTCGTTCAGAGAGACAATCTCAGTGACCAAAGGCGGCACGCAGCTTTTCTTTTTTGCTTTCGCAATCTTCCTGAAGCCGGCGCACTTCTGAAGCGAGCTGTTTCTGGAGCGCTTCCACCGCGTCAAATTGACCGGTAGCTTGCGATTTCGCGATCTCGCCCCGAAGAAAAACTTCTCGCTCGGCGATCCTGGCTTTGAAAGTGGAATCGATTTCCGCGAGCTGCTTTTTCTGATCGTCGGTGAGAGAAAGAGTCGGCGCATCTTTTTGCAGGCGTTCCATTGCCAGTTCGTAAGCTGATTTCATAACGATTTCTGCCTTCCAAACTACCTCGGAATCCGGCTGAGCCAAGCCCGCCTGCAACGGTAGCCGTCGCTCTGTGAGCGATGCCCTTCTCGCGCGACTCCGACCGATCTTCGACCTTCGCCGAGCGAAACGGCTACAGACCCCGCTCTATGCATTGCGTCTGCCGTCGAAATTCCTACATTACGCGTCTTCATGCCCGGAAACATTCGCCTGCTCAGCACTGATTTCGACGGGACACTGGTTTGTCGCACCGGTGAACCGTTCCTGCATCCCGCCTGCATGGAATTGATCCAAAAGCTGCAGCAGGATGGAGCGGTCTGGGCCATGAACACCGGTCGTTCGGTCGATCTGCTCGAATCCGGTCTGCTCGACTTTTCTTTTCCGTTTCGTCCGGATTACATCCTAACGAGCGAGCGCGATGTGTTCCGGCCCGGATCGAACGGTTCCAAGTGGGAGCCATTTGGAGAATGGAATGCGCGATGCGCTCGCGAGCACGCGGAGCTCTTCACCTCAGCATCATCCATCCTGAAGCAGGTGATCGATTTCGTGAATCAAGCTACCAAAGCTCGAATCATTTACGAAGCCGATGGCCCCACTGGGCTGATCACCACCAGCGAAGAGGAGATGGAGCGGGTGGTTACGTTCATTGACGCCGCGCGCCAGCACCAGCCGAAGTTTCATTATCAACGGAACACGATTTATTTGCGGTTCTGTCACACCGATTATCACAAGGGAGCCGCGCTGAAAGAACTCGCGCGCTTGCTTGACATTTCCCCCGACAATATTTTCGCGGCCGGGGACAATCATAACGACATCTCGATGTTGGATGGACGGTTTGCGAAATTTCCGGCGTGCCCCGCAAACTCTGTTTCTGAAGTGAAAGAAGTGGTCCGCCGGGCGGGCGGTTACGTCGCCGAACAGAATTGCGGCGCAGGCGTCCACGAAGCGCTGCTGCACTGGCTCGGCAACGGTTAGGGGTGCTCCGGCTGTAGGGGACGCTGGTGGTCCGATGGGAAGCTAACCGCTTCCCCTACAAAATACATGCAATCCCTCAGAGCTAAACCAGGCCTTTGAGCCGTTGCAATAGCGTGCCGATCCGCCACTGCCGGTTTAACGATTTAACCGTTCACGACTCCGTCGCCAGCGCCAGCGGCGCGTCCGCCTGAATTTTTCCGGCGAAGCGGTTTGTCATGTAGGTAAGCAGAAGCACCCAGAATGACAGCGCCAGCGCGAATAACGGGAATTGCAGAGCTAGCGGGAGAGAATAAATGATTGCCATCAATGGAATCCAGACCGCCCAGGTAGCGAGCAGCGTCGGCACAATCTTGTCCCGGTAATGCCGCCAGGTGAAAAGATCTCGGACTGGCCGCATCGAGATTCGGGTGTTCTTCCATTCGTAGGTCAAAACACCAAACGGCGCCGCGAAAAACGGATTATATCCAAACTGGTCGACGCAGATTTTTGCCGCAATGACTCGAACTGTGGCTACATCGCCGAACCAGTGGGCCTGGCTGCGATACAGCAGGTCAACCAGCGAACCGTCGAATCCCCAAACTGGAATGGTGAACAACAGGTTTCGGAAATTGCCGGGATTGATTCGGCCGCGCTGAAAAAACAGGATCAGGAAAACCTCCGGAATGATAGCGCCGGCCGTGATCGAGGCCAGCAGCACGAAGCCAAATCCGTGCGCGCGTTTGAAGTCGGCGAGTTGCTGGAGTGACGCGGCAATGCTCGGGCTGAGATAATAACCCGCTAACAGACCCAGCATCAAAAGCTGGATGACGAGCGCCGGCAGCGCATTCGCCCTTGCCGCCTCCCAGCCTAACGAGAATGGAGTTCGCCTGGTCTCGGGACCGTTCTTCATTTGGTTCGGCACATTGGCCGATTTGAACCTGCGTCTCTGGTTAGGATCAACTCACCAACGCACCCCGCCGGCAGCTCCTCCGGGATTGGCGGTGGCACTGACCGGCTCGTCGCGGATTTTTTCACCCGGAACCGAACCCGACGTCTTCACTTCAGTGTCGGCCGTCGTGGTCTCCGTGGTCTCACAGCCTGCCAGGCACAAAACACAGACCGCCAGAGCCAGTATTAAGTACAACCTTGTCATTGGCCGAAGGTAGTCAGGAATCGATGCATCACCAGTGTTCGTAAGTTTGCCGCGGAGCCGCCGGCTCGGTAACTTGGAGCGTGGCGCTCCCCTGCAAACCAGATTTGAAATCTCTTCACCTCGAAGAGCTAAGGGAAATGGTCGTCAAGGTGGGTCCGGGCTATCGAGCTGATCAAATCATGGACTGGGCCTACCAAAAGCGGGTGACTTCATTTGAGGCAATGACCGATCTGCCTAAAGCACTTCGGGATCAGCTGAACGCCAGTCTGACAATCGCAAAAGTCGATCCGGTGCGTGTGCTGGGTTCGCGCGATACCACTCAGAAATTTCTGCTCCGCCTGGCCGATGGCAGCCTCATCGAATCAGTCCTTATCCCGGCATCGCCAGCGCTCTATGGGCAGCGCTCCGACCGGCGAACACTTTGTGTGTCTACCCAGGTGGGTTGCGCCTATGGCTGTAAATTCTGCGCGAGCGGTTTGGCCGGTTTTTCCCGGAACCTGCAACCAGCGGAAATCGTCGATCAGGTTCTGACGGTCGAACGCGTGGCGGGCGAATGCATCGACAATATCGTATTCATGGGAATGGGAGAACCGCTGGCGAATTTCGATAACCTACTTCGTGCGATCGCGATCATTAACGCACCGTGGGGCATCGGTATCGGGGCGCGCCACATCACGATTTCGACCAGCGGTCTCGTGCCGCAGATCAAGAAACTCGCGGACCAACCGACCCAGGTTCGTCTGGCGATCTCGCTACATGGCGCCACCGATGAGGTGCGAAGCCAGATCATGCCGGTTAACCGCCGATACAATGTGCAGAGTCTGATGGAGGCGTGCCGTTACTACACCGCGCACAAGAAACAGAGACTCACATTTGAATACATTCTCATTGCCGGCATCAACGATTCGGAAGAGCAGGCGCATCTGCTTGCCCGGTTAACGGAACCGCTCCAGGCAAAAATCAACCTGATCCCCTACAACACCGTGCAGGGACTTTCCTGGTCTCGTCCGTCGCGCAATCAGCAAGAAAGATTCGTTTCCATTGTGCGAGCGCACGGTGTCGCTGCGACACTGCGTCAAGAGAAAGGGCATGACATCGACGCGGCGTGTGGGCAGTTGCGGCTCCAAACAATGCGAGACGCGGAAGCGGTTGTCTCTGGCAGTGTGTCATCGGCCGCCGGCCGATGAGCTACTAAGCCATTGGCCGGTGGCCAATACCACAACCCGCCCCCTACATTCTTTTTGCGTGCACGGCGAAGCTGGCGTTTACTTCCCTTATGGGCGGCTTCGAGGATGAGCCTGAAAGAATGTGGGATGAATACGATTGGGAGCGCTTTCTTCAACAGCAGGATCACAAAACCGAAAAGTATATGGAGCTGCTCGAGACCTATCTCGATCATCCCCAGCGCGACCAGATTATCGCCCAGGAAATGGGATGGACCCAGCTGCTCGAGCCCAAGGACTGGAGCGCCGAGGTAGACGCGCTGCTAGATAATAACGATTCCGCGGACCAGAATAACGAGGCCGACGCTGAAGACGCGGTCGCGGACACTTTTGAGGATCATAGCCTCTATCGCGGGGCGTTTGCCCTCACCATCTGGATCGACCAGCTATTCGATCAAAACCCTTCTCTCCAGAACGAACCAGCGGCGGTGAAGCTCGCTACCCACGCCGCGCTGGCCAGTGCCAAGCTGGCGGCGGCCCTGAGCGACGATGATGTCGACGAGATCGGGATGACGATCGCGTACCTCAAGCGCGCGTTGAAGGCTATTACCATCGCCATGGAAGGCGCGGCCCAGCTGCTGGGGGCGAAGCTCGTCAGCCCGGCCCAATATGCTGTGGTCCAACAACGACTCTTCCAGGTTCGTGACGGGATCATTACCCTTATGGGTGAGTATCGGGGCGAATGGCGCCGGCGTTTCGGCGGGCGCTAGCTTCAAATGGCCGTCCGGCGTTGAATGAATTAGCCGGGTTTCCCGTCTAAAAATGCAAACGGAAGCGACTCCGGCCCAAGCCGATGTATCCGATCTGGACCTGGTGAAAAGATGCCAGGACGGGGATGCCGAGGCATTCGACGAGCTGGTGACGCGCTACCGAACCCGAGTTTTTGGAATGGTTTACAACATGGTACATAGCGAGCAGGACGCCTGGGACCTGGCTCAGGATAGCTTTATTAAGGCATGGAAATCGATAAAGCGGTTCCGGGGGCAGTCCTCCTTTTACACCTGGATCTATCGGATTGTCATGAACGTGACGATCGACTGGCTGCGGAAGAAGCAGGTGAAGTCGGGCGGAGCTGAATTCGACGACTCCATCCAACTGAAGGAGGTCGACCCGGCCTCTAAAACGGTCCCGAAAGCTGATGCTCTGCCATCGGTGACCATGGAGCAGAAGGAAATCCGGGTGGAGATCGACAAAGCGATTGCGCAGCTATCGCCCGAACACAGGGCAGTAATTTTGATGAAAGAAATCGATGGAATGCAGTACCATGAAATCGCCGATGCCCTCGGCTGTTCCATTGGCACGGTGATGTCGCGCCTATTTTATGCGCGCAAAAAATTGCAGACTTTGTTGAAAGATTGTTATGAAAACATTTGAGGAAAAATGGACGGCATGGATCGACGACCAGCTCACGGGAACCGAGCTGACGCAGTTCGAAGCATCGCTCCCGGATAAGGGAGCTGCCGAGGCGGAGAAACGCGCAGCTAAGAAGCTGGGAACGCTTTTGCAGCGAGAACTGACTCCGCGAGCATTGGCGAACGCAGACTTTTTTAATCACCAGTTGCGGCAACAGATTGACCGGGACGAGCCCGAGGAACGGCCGGAACACAGCGGTTCTGAGGGTGCGTCAGTGTGGTGGCCGATACGTCGTTTGGTTTGGGCCGGTGCCGCTTCGCTGGCAATCTTTATGGCTATCGCCGTGTTCGTGATGCGAGATAACGCGCCGAACGAACCATCTCAATATTTAACCCAAATCGTCGGTGCTAAATTGGATCCGGCGAACGGGCCGGATGCTACGATTACGATCTTCGAAAGCAAGGAGGACCGGGTGACGGTGCTCTGGACCGAAGGGCTGAAATCGCTCCCAGCTGAATACGCAACAAAATAGGATAGCCATGCTCCGCCGCGTCTTACCGTGGTCAGTCGCGCTCGCGCTGATCCTCGGCGCGGCGCCGGTTGATGCCGAGCATCTGGTTTGGAGCGGTCTCGTTATTGCGCAAAATCAGGAGCATCCGAAACCGATTCCAGCCGAGCTCGCGCCTTTCGAGGCAACGCTCAAAGAGCTGTTTGGCTACAATCAGTTCGACGTCATCGGTGAATCCCGAAAGACGCTCGCGACCGGTCAGGAAGATTGGCTGGCGAAGAGCAAGTATTTCGCCCTCCGTGTGGATGCACGCGGAGCGGACGATGCCGGTTACGACTTGAACCTGCAGTTATACCAGGAAAAGGACCTGCTGCTCGAAACCAATACGAAACTTGGGCAGAGCAGCCCGCTTGTGATCAAAGGGCCGCAAGTCGGCGGAGGCCAGTTGCTGCTGGTCTTGGTAGTCAACGACGGGTTAAAGGAAACATCCGACGACAGCAAGCGCCGCCATGTTCATCATCCCGGCAGCAAGTCCGAGACGACGTGGCGTCGGATCTCTCGAATGTTTCGCGGCGAATAGCGGCCGCCGCGCGGCGATTCACGAGCGGGCGGCAGTTCTGGACCAAGTCACGCGTCTTCGTCATCTCGACCGAAGTGGAGAGATCGCCAGATCTGATCCCTCGCTGCGCCGCCAGAATTAGAGATGTCTCGACAGACAAAGACGGTAACGGTTGCGTGATGCTGCCATTAAGTCTCGTGCAGTGACTGGTTGCCTTCTGCCGCCGGGGCTTCCCAGGCCTGGATTTTACCATACCCGGCGATTCGGACATCGCCGGTCCCTGAATGCCACACCGGCTGCCCGAACTCCGCTGGTGCAAAACTTCGGGCAGTGATGTTTAGTGCCGGAACCATGCGACTTTGGCCGTTCGCGCAGCTGTACGTCATTTTGTTCCTTTCGACGCTGAACTGTTTCGGTGAGAAGCCATTCGATTTCCAAACCACACCAGGAAAATTGCCGAAGCAGGTTGTACCGACTGATTATGCAATTCGAATCGCGCCTAACGTCGGCACAAAGAGCTTTGAAGGAACGGTTATCATCAAAATCAAAGCGGACCAGCCGATTAGGCAGCTGGTGATGAACGCTCTTGAGCTGGAAATTACCGGCGCCATGGTGGACGACCAGCCAGTGCCATCCGCGGGTATCAAACTCGATTCGAAACAACAGCTACTCACGTTGCACCTCGCCACAGAACTGCCGGCGGGCGAACACGCCGTCGGGCTGAGTTTTACGGGCAAGATCAATCAACAAGGCCAGGGACTGTTCTATGCCGACTACCAGGAGCAAGGCACCCGTGCGAAAAAGACTTTGATCGGCACGCAATTCGAAGCGACCGACGCCAGGCGGATGTTTCCTTGCTGGGATGAGCCGAGCTTCCGAGCGCGGTTTCAGCTCACCGTCGTTGTGCCCCCGAATTGGACCGCCGTATCCAACATGCCGGTCGAAAGCCAAACCAAAGGCAATCTCGGCACGGAAATCCGGTTTGCCAGCACGCCCGCAATGGCGAGCTACCTGAACGTTCTGGCGGCGGGTGAGTTGGATCTGATTGAAACCCATGTCGGTGACGTTCAGGTCCGCGTGGTTACCACAAAAGGGAAAGCAGAATATGGCCGCTACGCCTTGGAATCGAGCGCTCGGATTTTGCAGTACTATAATGAGTACTTCGGCGTCCCCTACCCTTTGCCAAAGCTCGATAACATCGCTTTGCCGGGCGGCTTTGGCGGGGCCATGGAAAACTGGGGAGGCATTACCTATTTCGAAAGCGCGTTGTTGTTCGATCCGGAAAAGAACTCGGATCAAACCAAACATGACATCTTTGCTGTCATTGCTCACGAAATGGCCCACATGTGGTTCGGCGATCTCGTCACCATGGCCTGGTGGGACAACCTTTGGCTTAACGAAGGTTTCGCTTCGTGGATGGGAACGAAGTGCACGGATCATTTCAACCCGCAGTGGAATGTCTGGCTACGCAGTGTCGAACCGCGGAACCCCGCTCACCGAGTGGGGATCGCCAAGGAGCAGGCGATGGAAGCGGACGCGCGGTCTACCACGCACCCCATCCAACAGCCGGTTGCTACCGAGGCAGAAGCGAATGATGCCTTCGACGATATCACCTATCGCAAAGGACAGTCTTTCATTCGCATGCTGGAGAACTTCCTCGGCGAAGACAAATTCCGCGATGGTATTCGGCAATACATTGCGGCCCATAAGTACTCGAACGCAACAACTGCGGATCTGTGGTCGGCATTGTCCGACGCGTCCGGCAAACCGGTTAACGAAATTGCCGCCGGCTGGACGGAACAGCCAGGGTTCCCGGTGGTGAAGGCCCGCCGGGACGAAAATGGAAAGATCAGCCTGTTTCAAGAGCGGTTCACTGTTAACTACAAGAATCCCCGTCCGCTGGAGTGGAAGATTCCGCTTAGCTACGCCGCTCTCGGTCATCCTGCGGCAACGAAGCTGATGGCGGGGAAAAGCGATGTGCTGGAGAATGTCGCCGCGGACCAGCCGTTCAAACTGAACCTCGATGGAGCAAGCTACTACCGGTCGCAGTACGATCCTCGCAGTTGGGACCAGTTAATCGGCGTAGTTGCGGAGCTGAGCCTCGCTGACCGCGTCAATCTACTGACCGACACCTGGGCTTTGGTTCAGGCGAACCGCGCACCTCTATCGATGTACACCGGTTTGGTCCACCGATTGCCGGCGTCACCTGATCTTCCGCAATGGGCCCAGGTGATGAACGTGTTGAACGATCTCAACAGTCTTCTCGCTGGTGAGCCAGGCCGCGATAGCTTTCAGCAATATGCGCGATCCGTGCTTCGTCCGGTGTTTGACAAAGTCGGTTGGCAGCAGCTACCGGACGAAAGTCCGAACACCGCGACATTAAGGGGAAGCCTGATCTCATCGTTAGGCGCGCTGGGCGACCCCGACATTGTGGCCGGCGCCCGGGAACGATTCCAAAACTTGTCGAGCAATCCGAAATCCGTGCCGCCGGACATGCGTCGCGCCATTCTCGCGGTCGTTGCTCGAGATGCTGACGAACCTACCTGGACTGCGCTTCACGATCTCGGGCTTCGAACAACTGTGATCGCGGAAAAGGATGATTTATACGGCGCGCTTGCGCACAGTCGCGATCCAAAGCTGATTCAGAAGACGCTGGCCATCGCATTGACCGACGAATTACCGGCAGCCACTGCCAGTTATCTGCCACCGAGAGTTGCCAAAGAAAGCGAACACCCCGAACTCGCCTGGCAGTTCGCCAGGGCCAACATGAAAGGGCTTTTGGCCAAAACTGATGCTCTAGGTTCGAACAGCTACGCGCCGACGATGTTCGCGTTCTTTTCCGATGGAAGCCGGGTTACTGAGCTGAAGAATTACGCGAAATCCAACCTGTCGAGCGCAAGCGCTCGCGCCGTAGCCGAATCTGTCGACCAGCTGGAATTTCGCGCTGAGTTCAGAAAGCGTGTCGTCTCGCAGCTCGAGACCGCTCTCCAGCCTAACCAGTAGCATTGTAGCGGCGGTCCCTGACCTTTCGTTTCGAAGCTGGAGGATAAACCCGGCGGCCAGAGACCGCCGCTACAATGCTGCTTCCCCCTGCTCCGCGTTGGGTGTGAGCAGAAGTCGCATTGGGATCATCGACGATTCGTGAAACCCATGCCGACGGAAGAAATCCTGGGCCAGGTTTTCCGGCCGATCAGTCAACAGAGTGATGCGCAGGAAATTCTTTTGCCTGGCGAAATCAATCGCGTGCTGGAGCAGCTTCGACCCATACCCGTGCGCTTGGAATTGCTTGTGGATAACAAGGTCTTCCAGCACGACGACGAAACCGCCTTCCGCGGTGCTGATCGTGAATAGCAGATTGATCATGCCGACGATGGCGCCGTCGCGACGCAAAACGAATACCCGTCCCCGGTTCGGTTGTTCGAAAATCAGGCGCAGACCGCGCAGTTGTTTGTCTTTGTTCGGACGAAAATCGCTTTCCTGTGCGAACAATTCACCTACCAATTCCGACAATTCGTCGAGATCAGCCTCGGTTGCAGGTTCGATGATGACTTTCGCGCTCACCCGCATTCCTTATTTCAGAATCGAGCGAGGAAACGAAGATAAAATATTCGCTAAGGAAAGCAGGATCGCAGGAAAGATCGCCACTGGAGCAAATCCGACGGCGGATGGTACGAGAGTACGGTAACGGACCGCACACTGCGACCCCGCCCCACAGAGGAGGAAGCTTGGCTCGGCCCGCGCTTGGACATGAAGACACTCGTCTCCATTGTTCCAGCTTTCCCGCTTTCCCGGTATGTCCCGCTTACGCCTGGGTATGCCGGGCGTAGTGGCGCTCTGTCCCCTTCGGGAGCAGGCGTTTACGGCCGCGCTGGCGCCGACGAGCGAGCGTAGCCCGGCCGCCCTTTGTCTTCATGCGTGCGCGGAAACCATGCTGGCGTTTTCGTGTACGCTTGGAACGCTGAAGAGTTCGTTTCATAACAGGGCTGCGGTTCGGGAGCGGCTACGGTAGGAAGCTTCGCCCGGTTGTCAATAACCGCAGTGGCGTTGCAGGCGCGCTCCGCCGATTCTGAATTGTGAGACGTGATTCGCTTTTCCCAAAGCTTACCCTTACGGGCTTTCCGTCTATGTCGCTCGACTCCGGTCGGCTCCATTGTGTCAGACGCCGTCCGGACCGGGCCGCCATCGCACAGAGAAGCGCTACAATAGCCCGCCACAACCGTCACGTTCGCCTCGCCGTTGCCTTTCACTCACGTTAATGCGTAGCTCTGCTGTCATGACCAGCCCCACCATTATCGAGCGAAAAGAACGGTTCGCCCGAAAAATGGCAGGCAAAGCGAAGCCGGTAACCCGGTCGGAGAACCGCCTCCCACCCGGACAACATCTGACCACCGGTTTCCCTGTACTCGACCTCGGAATCAAACCCGAGGTGCGGCTGGAGAATTGGCGGTTGGAGGTTAAAGGCCTGGTCGACAACCCTCGGAGTTTCACCTTTGACGAGTTGAACGCCCTGCCGCAATTCCACGACGTGAGCGACTTTCACTGTGTCACTACCTGGAGCAAGTTCGATGTGCCCTGGAGCGGCGTCGCGTTCTTCACTCTCGCCGATATTGTCAGGCCAAAACCGGACGCGAAACACGTGCTGTTCGGCAGCTACGACGATTACACCACGAATGTGAAAATCGAAGATGTGATGGACGACGACGTGCTCATCGCCACCGGTTATGCAGGGCATCCGCTGCCGATTGAGCACGGCGGCCCAGCGCGGATGGTCATTCCAAAGTTGTACGCCTGGAAAAGCGCGAAGTTTATTCGCTCAATCGAATTCAGCGCCGCCGATCAACCGGGCTTCTGGGAAGTGCGCGGCTACAGCAACACTGCGGATCCGTGGACCGACGACCGATTCTCCTCACAAAAATAGTAATTGCGACCGCAGCCGCTTTCCTCGCTGGGCTATCGGCCGCGCGCGCGGATTTCAACGAGTTTCGCGCGATTGCAACCGACGGCGAATTGGCGGCAGCGCTTCAGCGGACTGCTGACGCGATGAGTAAGGAATTCCCGCGGCTCACTTCCGAGAACCTCGGCATGAGTGTGATCGATCTCACAAAACCGACTACTCGAATCCGCGCCGACCTGCATGGCGACGCGCCGTTTTACCCTGCGTCCGTCATCAAGCTGTTCTTCATGACCGAGATCTTTCGAGAAGGAAAACGGTCGCCGGAGATCGAGCGCGCCCTCCGCGAGATGATCGGTCTGTCAGATAATGACGCGGCTTCCTATCTGGTCGACGTGATCAGTAACACCACCTCAGGTCCCGAGCTCGAGGAAGAGGAGCTCCGGCAATTCCGTGAGCGACGGCGCGCTATCAACGGTGTTTTTAACTCGTTAGGATATGATGTTAGCGCGATGGCCAAGCCGTGGAGCTTCGGGCCTTACGGGCGCGAAAAGCAGCTGCTCGGGGCGAACAATGAAAACCGGAATCGGGCGACTCCGAACGCGGTTGCTTCTTTATTGTATTGGATCGTTCGTCGTGATGCGATCTCACTGAAGGCGTCAGATGAAATGATGTCGCTGCTGCAACGGCCGCTGGACCCGGTTCGTCCTACCGAAAATCAGGTGAACGGTTTCCTCGGCGAATCGCTCCCGACGGGATCCAAACTGTGGTCAAAATCGGGTGATACCAGCGAAGTGAGAAATGACGCGTGTTATATCGAGCTACCGAATGGCCGAAAGTTCATCGTGGTGGTCTTCACCCGCGCTGGGGACGAAAAGCGGCTGCTTCCCGCGATCGGGCAGCGGCTTTTTACCGAGCTGCACTGAGAATTCCTGTCACAAATCAATGATTGGCTTAACAACGGTAGAGCGCATGTCCTAAACTCGGGCGGATGCATCGCTCCATCGGCTCATTGATCTCAGAGTTAGCTCCGCTCGTCGCTGCGATGTTGTTAGGCACCGCCATTTCAGCGAGCGCCGACACCGACAACAGGTTCTATTTTCGGGTCGAGCGCTTCTCCGGACCCGGTGTTGCTTACTTCGACCGTGCCATTAAAGAGATCGAAAGGTAACCTTCAGGGGGCCATTCCCGCGCTGGACGCCGCGATCCGGGCCGATCCTCAAATGTGGATGGTATGGCTCGCTCGCGGCCAGGTTTATATGGAACTCAAGAAGTATGACCTCGCCTTGCGCGATGTTAACGAAGCGCGGCGGCTCAAACCGCAGTTCAAGCGCACGTTCATCATTCGAGCAGAGATTTACCGGGACCTCGGCCGTTGCGACGAAGCCCTGGCAGACCTTGATCGCGTCATTTCCCTTCATGGCAATAGTGCAAGTCGATGCCATGGCACTCGCTGCCAGAACTCTGATCAGAGCCGGGTGCGAAAATTCCGCAGTACACGATCCGAAGAAGGCGGTGGACGATGCCACTGCCGCCTGCAAGCTGGATGGCTGGCGCATGGCCGATTACGTCAATGCGCTGGCTTACGCTTCCGCTGCGAACGGGGATTTCAATTCTGCTGCGCAGTACGAACGGAAAGCAATCGACACTCACAGATTGTCGCCCGAGGCCGCGAAAGCAGCCCAGCAACGGCTGCCATATTACGAAAAGCGCGCCGATCGGTAGCTTGTTGACCGCTATTCTACATGCGTGCCGATCCGCACTGCTGCGTACAACTTCTGGATTGAGCATCGCGCGGGGCTGTGTAGTTTCATCCCGCAACGATCAGCTGGTGTATCCCGGTGCGGGTTTTTGGCGAAGCCAATCTGCAATCCGAAATCAGCACGTCCGCAGCTTTCACAAAGCACCGTTAGCTCAATTGGCAGAGCAAGTGACTCTTAATCACTGGGTTGCTGGTTCGATTCCAGCACGGTGCAAAGAATTGAACAGGAGTTCGCAGAGCAAACAGAGTTTCCCAAACAAATGCCCTCAGTTATCTCTGTGGTCTGCTGTTCGACTTGAATGAAAAGAATCGTGTTGTTTCACCGCGACTTTCAGCGATTTACCGGCGGACACCTCAAAGTCTGGAACTATTTCAATCATGTCCTCAGTTCGGAAAAATTCGAGCCACGGATCGCTTTCGCGCCGGGTTCAAACTTGGATGCCACAAATCCGTGGTCGAACGCTTCGGAATACATCGAGGACTGGAAACCGAACGACGGCGATGTGCTTTTTTTAGCGGGGCAGGATTGGAACGCACTTGCAGCAGGGGCCGCTGCAAATTTCTCAAAGCCGATCATCAACCTGATTCAACATCCTCGGCACGCCGATCCGAAGGACGGCTTGTACCGCTTTCTCTCCAATCGAGCGGTCCGCATTTGCGTGAGCCAGCAGGTGGCCGACGCAATCAACGCTACCGGAAAAGTAAACGGCCCGGTCGTTGTAATTCCGAACGGCATTGATACCAGCATTATCCCGCGACCACATGATGCAACCGGACGCCCGATAGAGGTTCTGATTTCGGCGGTAAAAGCGCCCGACTTGGGACGTCAGCTCGATAAAAAGCTTCGCCAGGATGAAAACATCGCAGTAACCACGATCATCGATTGGCTTTCGCGGCCTGAGTATCTGGACCAGTTAGGCCGATCTCAACTGGTGGTAACGTTGCCGCGAACGGTGGAAGGTTTCTACCTGCCGGCACTCGAGGCGATGGCCTCCGGGGCGGTGGTTGTTTGCCCCGATTGTCTCGGCAACCGTGATTTTTGTCGCGACGGCGTCAATTGCTTCCGGCCAGGATATGCTCTCGAAGACATTTTGGCTGCGATTTATCGGGCGCTCGCACTCACCTCAGGCGAGGCGCAGAAAATCCGGAAGGAAGCTGACGCGACAGTTGAGGAGTATTCGCTGGAGCGGGAGCGCGGTGCGTTTTTGGAGCTTCTTAATCGGATTGACGCCCTCTGGCGAAGTTAGGCCAGAAACGGCGGTTCAGTGAACCGCCCTACGATGGCATTGTGTGCAACATTGGTCTCTGCTGATCATGCTCCTGATCTTCTCGAACTCCCTAAACAAGAACGATCAGGATCATGAGCATGAGCAAAATCAGGAAATCTGAAGCGAGATTTGTGAACGCCCGACGCTGCTATATCGTTCGCTCAATCGGTAACCCTGTGAATCCCGTTAATGGTGTCTAATTTCATGCGAAATGTTCTGATCACCGGCACCCCGCGCTCGGGCACCACTTTGCTTTGTTCGTTGTTGAACAAGCTGCCGGACACGGTGGCGCTGCACGAGCCGATGAACGTATGGGAATTTCCGAAATGTGCCGACGCCCCGGCGATCGCCGACGTGATTGAACGCTTTTGCGCCGACACCCGAAAATCGCTGCTCGAAGAAGGCATGGCCGTTTCGAAGCACGTAGGCGGTCTCATTCCCGATAATGTGGCCGCGGATCAGGTGAACCGGAGCGGAACCCGGCTCCGTCACACCGAACACGGACCGGTTAGGATCGATAAGCCGCTGAGTGAGAACTTCGCACTCGCCATCAAACACCCGGTTGCGTTCACCGCGTTACTGGAAACTCTCTCCAAGCGCTTCGAATGCGTCGCGATCGTCAGAAACCCGCTGTCGATGCTGGCGTCGTGGAACAGTCTGGCCTGGCTCAACGTGCGCAACGGCCACGCGCCGATTGGCGAAAAGCTCGACGCAGAACTCCGGCAGGAATTGGCCGGCGAAAGTGACGTATTCGAGCGGCAAGTTCATATTCTGGAATGGTTCTATAAACGATTTCGCGAGTTCCTTCCAGAGGAGGCGATCCTGAAATACGAGGACGTGATCGGATCGGGCGGCAACGACTTAAAGCGATTCTTTCCCGAAGCAGCTCAGCTCAAGGAAAGCCTGGTGTCGAAGAACGTGAACAAGTTCTATGACAAAGCGCTGATGCAGGAGTTGGGTGAGAAATTGTTGCGCCGCTCGGGCGTTATTTGGGATTTTTACGAGAAGCGTGATGTCGAAAGTTTGCTCGAGCAGGTAAACTCCAGCGGCGCGGCCCAAGAAAAATAGCCGGTCATTGCCGTCGACATTCCCGATTCTGATCATGCTCATGATCCTGATCGAAGCGATGGCTGCGACTCTCGAGTGTAGCATTGGCCGCTGGCCAACAATCTTTTAGAACATTTTTGGAAGCCGACCACTGTCCCAATGACGCATTTCGTTCGCGGAATCGGTTTAGGGCATGGCGGTTACAAACCGCCCCTGCCCGAGAGTATATTGATCATGATCAGGAGCATGATCAGGATTGGGAGCTCAGTCAGTATACTGCTGCGCGATGGGCATGCGGCGGCCGACGCCGAATGCGCGCGACGTCACTTTTAGTCCCGGTGCGGCTTGTTCGCGTTTGTATTCGTTCAGATCCACCCTTCGTTGGACCCAGCGCACAGTCTTCTCATCGAACCCTTTAGCCACGATGTCGGGGGCACTGAAGTTTTCTTCGACGTACAACCTCAGGATTTCGTCCAGCACATCGTAGGGCGGCAGCGTGTCCTGATCGACTTGGTTAGGCTTGAGCTCGGCACTGGGCGGCTTAGTTATCGTAGTAGAGGGAATGATTTCGCCTTTTTTGCCAAGCCGCTTCGCGTAGTCAGAGTTAATCCACCGCGCGATGTCATAAACCATCGTTTTTGGGACATCGCTAATCACCGCCAGACCTCCCGCCATATCGCCGTAGATCGTGCAGTAGCCGACCGCCAATTCACTCTTGTTTCCGGTACTGAGAACCAGGTGGCCAAATTTGTTAGACAGCGCCATTAATGTCATCGCCCGAATCCGCGGCTGCATGTTCTCTTCGGTTACGTCTTCGGGTAATCCGCGAAACACGTCGGTAAACTGCTCCTTGAACACATGGAAGGTTTTGGCAATCGGAATCTCCAGGTAATTGATGTCCAGATTTTTGGCCACGGCATGAGCGTCGGTTATGCTGCCCGGTGACGAAAATTGGGTGGGCATGGCAACGCCCAGCACGTTCTTCGGCCCCAACGCGTCGGCGGCGATTGCCGCCACCAAAGCCGAATCGATTCCCCCGCTCAACCCGAGCACCGCTGATTTGAAATTGCACTTCCGGAGATAGTCGCTCAGGCCTAACGACAACGCCTGAAAAACGTCCTCACAGACTGATCGCTCACCCACCGATGTAAGGGCGGTAGCCGCGGACTCAACGACCGCTACCTCTTCCGCGAACCCAGCTAATTGGGCTATCAATTCGCCCTCTGCGTTGACCGCGATGGAATTACCATCAAACACCAGCTGATCGTTTCCGCCAACGGCGTTGCAGTAGAAAATTGGCCGACGATAGGCCTTCGCCAGTGCGCCAACCATTTCCACGCGCATCCCCGGCTTGTGCAGGCCAAACGGAGATGCACTGAGGTTAACGATCAAGTCCGCGCCCTTCGCAACCAGCTCTTTGACTGGTTGGACGGCGTACAGCGGATGAGGCAGGTAACGATCAGTCCAAATGTCCTCGCAGATCGTCACGCCTACTTTCTGGCCCGCGACATCGACCGGTTCGAAAGTGTCGGCCGGTTCGAAATAGCGATCTTCGTCGAACACATCGTAAGTAGGGAGCAGCGATTTGAAAGTTTTGCGCAATGGCTTGCCACGCTCGAGCAACGCGGCAGCATTTCGGAAAGGTTTGCCGCGGCCACTGTTCCGATCCACGTAACCAACCAGCAACGCCGCTGGGCCAACACGCCGATGCAGTTCCTCGAGCATCTCCAGCGTCTGCGGTACAAACCGCGACTTAAAAACCAGGTCCTGCGGCGGGTAACCGGTCAGCGCGAGTTCCGGTGCCAAAACCAGCTCGGCGCCCTTGTTCACCAGGTCCTGGTACGCCTTGGAAATCCGCTCCAGGTTACCGCGAAGGTCGCCGACCGTCGGGTTGATTTGCGCAAAACCGATCTTCATTACTGCCGGGGCAGCCTATGTGCAGCGGCGCAACCGGCAATCAGTTTTCCGGATTAGCGGTGTCGGACGTTCTCGGTACTGCGGTTTTTGTAGCCAGCGTTCAAGGCGTCGTCGGCGCCTTCCACAAAAACCTTACCCCACTCGATCAATGCTGCGGCCAGAAAACCGAGAAAGGCGCAGATGATCACTTTCTGCATGAAGGTGGAGTGCATGGCCCTGTTTGGAGCACGAGAGGTGCCACCGCGGAAGCGCGGCGCTTCCGCGGAAGTTCCAAATACCAAGATCCAAGCACCAAACTGGGGCAGCGCCGGACGGCGCTAACAGCAACCATCTGATCAGCCTGCGGCGTCAATTGTGCTCATAAACCTGCAGTGAAATTTTGCATCTTCGTCGGGATTAATGCGGGCGGCTATGTGGGCTGGGTATTGGCTGAGAATTTGGGGCTTATGATTGCTTTCATTGCCAGCGGGATCGGGAGCGTTGTTGGCGTATGGCTTGGATGGCGCTTCGCTCGGGCGGTTTTGCATTAGCGGCTGGGGAGAATTCTTGGGACGAAACTAGCTCGTCCCTCCATTTAGATCATCGGCGAGCCGCCGATGCCACGCGCTTACCAGAAGCCCCATTGCTTCGTCGCCATGATCCACAACCCGAGCAGCAGGTTGGTCAGGGCATGTGTTAGCACACACGTGGACAAGCTTCTAGTACGGTAAGCGACCCAATTGTAGAGAGCGCCAGTGACCGCTGCAGCCGGCCAATCCGGCGTGGAATGCGACAGGCAAAATGCGGCGGTCACAACTGAAAATGACAGCCAGGAAAAGGTCCCGAACGGCACCTGGTCGAACCGTTCGTCGATCAGGTAGCGCAGCAAAAAGCCGCGCCAGAAAAACTCCTCGACCAGCGGCACCACGATGACCAGCCGTAAGAACCGCAGCAGGACGGTGAACCCGTAGAGGCCGGGCTGATTCGAAAATACTTCCGGGTTAAATCCGCTGGTGCGCGGCGGAAAGCCGAGGAAAGTCTGCGGCGCGATCCAGATGGCGAACACGAGAATCCCGACGAGGACTCCAATTGCGACCTGCCGTGGCCCTTGGAGATCATAGGCCCCCCAGAAAAGGCAGAGAAGGGCGGCGCACACCAGCGTTTGGAGCGGGTACACCCAGTATTCGGGATGTTGCAGCCAGAAGGCGCTTCCCAGCCGGGGGAGCAATCCGCCCAGCGCGAGGAGTGCGATAAATGCGCCCATTGGCGCGACAAACGCTGTTACCTTTTGGCGATAAACCATTGCGCTTTGTTGCTTATGAACGGTAACAGCCTACAGACAGGTCGGACCGGCGGCGATAATCCGGAGGAGCTTAGCCAGCTCCTCGAAATTGAGCTAATCCAAAAACGGGCGGAATGGCAGCGTGCCACCGCTCGGAACAAGAACCTCAAATCGGTGAGCATCGTGTTCCTGACGATCGTGGTGCTCGCAGGGCTGGCCGGGTTTTACGTGATCTTCACGCGAGCCCATGAGGGTCGGCCGTCGCGCCCGCCGGAAATAACCGCTCCGGTCGAGCCTTAGCCAATCGCACTCCGCTGCCGCCTAACGGGGCAGAGTGATCACGTCGATCTGCTGCAATTCTTCGGGGGAAAATTGTAACTTGTCCAGAGCGCGAACGTTCTCCGCGATCTGATTCACATCGGACGCGCCGATCAGCACACTCGTGACTTCGGGCCGTCTCAGAATCCAGGCGATTGCCATTTGCGGCAATGTTTGGCCGCGCGCCCTGGCCAATTGGTTCAATTTCCGCACGACGTCCCGCAACGCCGGCGTGATCCGCTGCCGTTGTTCCTCGGTCCAAATCTTTGCCGCCCGTGATCCTTCCGGAACGCCTTCCAGATATTTCTCGCTTAACAGACCCTGAGCTAACGGCGAGAACGTCACCACTCCCGTGCCAGCGTGATGAACTGACGGAAGCAGGTCCGATTCGACTCGACGGTTCAACAGACTGTAATTCGATTGTTCGACGATGATAGTGGTCAGCTTCAGCTGACGAACCAGCCCCACTGCTTCCTCCAACTGCTTCCCAGAGTAATTGCTGAGCCCGGCATATAACGCTTTTCCGCTCCGCACTATCTGATCCAGTGCGCCTAACGTCTCTTCCAGCGGCGTCTCCGGATCGTGACGATGCGAGTAGAAGATATCCACGTAGTTCAATCCCAGCCGATGCAACGATTGGTCGAGACTGGCGATCAGATACTTTCGTGAAGAGCCCTGGCCGTAGGACCCCGGCCACATGTAGAACCCAGCTTTGGTCGAAACGATTACTTCATCCCGCGGAAGATCGGCCAGGATTCGGCCAACGACCGTCTCTGCCTGGCCGGGAGGCTGGCCATAATTATTGGCGAGATCGAAGTGGTTTATGCCGAGGTTAAACGCGCCGAAGATACATTGCCGGGCAGTGTCGGCTCCTCGGTAGCCGCCGAAAGTCTCCCAGGCGCCGAGGGAAATCGTCGGCAGCTTTAGGCCCGACGAACCGCACCGGCGATAGGGCATTCGACCGTAACGATTGGGATCGGGCGCAAACGCTTTTTCCTCACCCCGATCCCGCTGGATCGGCCTGACACCAGGCGGAACGCGTTTCGTGATCTCGGGCACGAATCAGGCAGAAACCACTGGCCGGTCGGGCGTCGACCTGCGCGAACCGAGAGCTTGGCGCACGAAGTTGTTACCTAACTCCCACATCGGTCCCGGGAACTTGCGGCATTCGGTCAAGACATCATCCAGCGCATTAACAAAATAATCGACTTCGCGTTCACTGATAACTAACGGCGGCAGAATTTTCATTACATCCATTCCGTGGCCGGCGACCTGAGTCAGAATCCGGTGTTTGCTCAGCATCTGACTAACGATCATCTGCGCAAACAGCACCTTGTCGATCTTGTGGAGGACCTTCCAGGCCATCCGCAATTTGAATTCCTGCGGCTCGTGGAATTCGATCCCGATGATGAGTCCCTTGCCGCGCACTTCTTTGAGGAACGAATGCTTCTCGCGCAACGCGTCGATCTTCTGCATCAACAACGCGCCCATCCTGGCGGAGTTCTCGATGAGATTTTCGGAATCGATCACTTCCAGCGCCGCCAAACCGCACGCCATCGCCAGATTATTCCGGCCGAATGTGGTCGAATGAACCACGCATCGATCCATTCGGCTGAACGTCTTTTGGTAAATATCCCGCCGCGCAATGATCGCCGCACACGGCACAAATCCACCGCTCAAACTCTTCGCGATGGTGATGATGTCCGGCTCCAGATTCCAATGCTGAAACCCGAACATCTTACCGGTGCGTCCTAATCCAGTTTGGATCTCGTCCGCGATAAACAAGGTACCGTGCTTTTTGCACAACTCTTGAGCTCTAACGAAAAAATCCGTTTCCGGTGAGCGACAGCCTTTCCCTTGCACCGGCTCAACCACGAATGCGGCTACATCACGCGACGACAGCTCGCGTTCAAGTGAGTCGATGTCGTCCAGCTCAATACGGGTATCGAATCCCTCCATTAGCGGACCGAAACCTTCCGTAAAACTCTCACATCCCATCAGGGATAACGACCCAAGACTAAGTCCGTGAAACGCACTCTCGAGTGAGACGACGCGCTTCCGGCCGGTGGCAGCCCGGGCGAATTTCAGCGCGCCTTCCATGGCTTCCGTGCCGGAGTTGCAGAAGAAAACGGCATTGAGGTGAGGCGGAGTTCGTTTCACCAACGCTTCGGCTAAGAGTCCGCTGAGCAGCGAACAATCCATCTGCACCATGTTCGGCAGATCCAAATCGAGGATGTCACGGATCGCCTGCTTAACCACAGGATGGTTGCGGCCGATGTTGAAAACGCTGTAGCCGCTGAGGAAATCGAGATACTCCCGATTATCCATGTCGTAGAGATATGCCCCCTGAGCGCGAGCGTAAACCTTGTCGAAGCCGATCACCCGTTGGGCGGCCACCAGGGTGCGGTTGAGGTGCTGCTCGTGGAGCTGGTAATTCTCGCCCAGGCGCGCTGCCACGATTTCCTTCAAATCAAACGCCATGCGCAAATGGTCCGTGATTTTGGGGCGAAACGCAACCAGCGGCCTCAGCTGTAGCGGCGGTCTATGACCGCCGCGACAGTGCACCCGGTAGGGGTGGGACGATTTGGGCTCAGTCCATCACCCCATCGGCAAGATGCCGATGCCACGACTCAATCAACCCCCGACGATGATTTTCGTCGCCGTGCGGGTGTCATCCGTCCCCTCGTAAAAAACGCGGACCCGGGCACCGGGCTTAACGCTGTTCGCTTTGACCTTTTTGCCTTTGCTGTTGACGAACTGGACCTTTTTACCCAAGGCAAAACTAACCGGATTGGCCGCCTCAGTTTTCACAGTGATCGTTTGGCTGGAAATGTCCGTCACCAGGCCCGGAGCTGTTCCTGGCGTGTCCGTCTTGGTCGGGGGCGGCGTAATCAGCGGAGTCGGCGTTCCTTTGGTCTGCGAAAAGCCCAACACAGAAGTACAGACGAGCAAAGCCAGGGTAAGGAGGGTCCGGTTCATTGGCCTGATTATCGCCTTTTTCCGCTGTCCGAACAAGGGTAATGAGCTTTCGGGCGCAGCAGCCGATTGAGTGATGTCCCACATTCGCTAAGCTCACCTTCACATGAGCAAATCGACCGCGGATCCCGAGGTAACGCCGGAACTCGTAGCCGAGCATGGGCTTACCCCTGATGAGTTCGAGCGGGTCCAACAGATCCTGGGAAGGAAACCTAACTTCACTGAGCTGGGCATCTTCTCGGTCATGTGGAGTGAGCATTGCTCCTACAAAAATTCCCGCAAAGAACTCCGAAAACTGCCGACCACTGGTCCGAACATCCTGGTTAAAGCGGGCGAAGAAAACGCAGGTGTGGTTGATATCGGAGATGGTTGGGCGGTCGCTTTTAAGATCGAAAGTCATAATCATCCGAGCGCCATCGAGCCATTCCAAGGTGCCGCGACCGGCGTCGGGGGAATCATTCGAGATATTTTTACAATGGGCGCTCGCCCAGAATTTCTGCTGAACTCTCTGCGGTTCGGGCCAATCGCCGATACAAACGATACTGGCTCGACCGGGGATGCTGGATCGGGAAAGGTGGCATCCTCTTCATCCAGTACCAAGGATCCGCAATCGAGAATGACCGCCAACCGGCGGCTCTTCACCGGAGTCGTTAGCGGAATTGCGCACTACGGGAATTGCATCGGCGTCCCAACGATTGGCGGCGAAATCTATTTCGATGAAAGCTTCGAAGGTAATCCGTTGGTAAACGTTTTTTGTCTGGGAGTTCTCCGGCACGAGCAAGTCGCTCGCGGCGCAGCCAGAGGTGTTGGCAACCCGGTCTTTTACGTAGGCGCTGAGACCGGCCGCGACGGTTTGGCCGGCGCAGCCTTCGCTTCCCGTGAATTGACTGAAGAATCGCACATTGATCGGCCAGCCGTTCAGGTCGGCGATCCCTTCAAAGAGAAGCTTCTGCTCGAAGCGTGCCTTGAACTGCTTGCCAGCGGCGCTGTTGCCGGCATCCAGGACATGGGCGCTGCCGGTCTAACATGTTCAACCTGCGAGACTGCGAGCCGCGGCGGAAATGGCATCGAAATCGATCTGGCAAAGGTGCCGCAGCGGGAGCCCGGAATGACCGCATACGAAATTTTACTCAGCGAATCGCAGGAGCGAATGCTGATCATCGCCAAGCAGGGCCAGGAACAAGTCGTCCGGGATGTGTTCGCAAAATGGGATGTGCCTTGTGCCGAGATCGGACGTGTGACTGATGACGGCATGATGCGAGTGCGAAACAATGGTTCGATCGCTGCGGAGATTCCCGCGAAACCGTTAGCCGACGAAGCACCACTGTATTCTAGAGAAGCGCGGCCTCCTGTAGCGGCGGTCTATGACCGCGGATCCCTGGACCTTTCCACCGTGAATATCCAGGACGCGCTTCGCCAACTTCTCAGCGATCCGACGATTGCGTCCAAGAATTGGGTCTATCGCCAGTACGATCACACTGTCCGCGCTGGCGCTGTGGTTAAACCAGGGTCCGACGCTGGCGTATTCTTCGTTCGATATGCGAACAAAATTTTGGCGGCTACGACCGACTGCAACTCACTGTATTGCCGCCTCAACCCGCGGCAGGGCGCTCGGATCGCCGTCGCCGAAGCGGCTCGCAATTTAACCTGTTCCGGCGCACGTCCGCTGGCAGTCACCGATAACCTGAACTTCGGGAACCCATACAAACCGGAGAATTTCTGGCAGATCCGGGAAGCCGTGGAAGGGTTGGGCGAGGCGTGCCGCGCGTTCGGAACGCCGATCACCGGCGGCAACGTCTCATTATATAATGAGAGCCCGGCCGGCGTAGTCGATCCGACACCAACCGTTGGGATGGTTGGCCTGATCGACAACGAAGAACACATCACAACGCAATACTTCAAAGCTGCGGGCGACCTGATCATCCTGGTAGGCGCCGGTGGTGGCATCGGCGGCTCGCCCAGGGACCAGCCAGATCATCGGCCGGCGGCCGATGCCACACTGAATGCGCTCGGCGGCTCCCGGTTTCTGAAGGTTTGCTTCGGTGCGAAGCAAGGTCCCGTTCCCGCCCTTGACCTCGATCTCGAGATCCAAGTGCAGAACGCCGTCCGAGGGTTGATTTCCGAACGTCTGGTCCGCAGTGCCCACGATTGTTCGGAAGGCGGACTCGCTGTCGCACTGGCGGAATGTTGCTTCAATCCGGCAGGTGTACTCGGCGCCGAGATCAAGCTCACCGAGAATCTCCACAAGGATTCGAACGAAGCAGCAATCGCTGCTCTTTTCGGCGAAACACAATCGCGAATCATCCTTTCGGTCGCTCCTGAAAATGCTGCACGTGTTCGCGAAATGCTCGTTGAGCTAAAGATCCCTCACCTGGAGCTCGGAAGTGTCGGCGGTAATGACTTAGCAATTCGATCAGCGAGCCAGGAATTTCGCTGGTCCGTCGCCGAATTGCATGACGATTGGTGGAATTCCATACGCCGAGCCGTGGAGCAGGATGAAAGCATTCCCAGTTTGTAAGGGGCTTCGGCAGATTGCCATCAGGATAGCACGGCCTGATCGCGTGACTCGCGATGAGCCCACTCCGAAGGGAAACAACGCAGCCTGAGCCACGTCTTTGTTTCGTCCGAACGTGATTTTTACTGCCCATTGCAACTGCATCCATTTCGAGGAATATCTAGCGTGATTTCTCCCCGAGAACCCGATTCCGATCAGCTTCCGGATCGCGATCTTCTACCGCAGCATGAGTGCGGTCTGTTCGGAGTCTTCGGCCATCCGAACGCAGCTGTCCTGACCTACTACGGCTTGTTCGCGCTGCAGCATCGCGGCCAGGAAAGTGCTGGCATCGTGACCACAGCGGGACCGGGTCACAGCTTCGCTCACCATAAAGACATGGGCCTGGTATCACAGGTGTTCGGCCAGGAGGAACTGCAACGGCTCAAAGGCACCCGGGCGATCGGTCACACTCGCTATTCGACGACCGGCGCCAGCACGATTAAAAATGCGCAGCCGTTTGTGGTCGATTGCGTGCGCGGGCAAATGGCGATTGCGCATAACGGAAATCTTACCAACGCCGACCTGCTGCGCGATGAACTTGAACGCAAAGGCTCGATCTTTCAGACCACTGCTGATAGCGAAATCATTTTGCACCTGTTAGCGCAGCCGTCGGATAACGGCGGCAGCGTTTTATCTGCGCTTCGGCGCATCGAAGGCGCTTTTTCGCTGCTGATCATGAGCGAAAAGGAACTTATCGCCGTTCGCGACCCCTTCGGGTGGCGGCCGTTAGTCATGGGAAAACTCGATGGAGCCTATGTGTTCGCGTCCGAAACCTGCGCGCTTGACCTGATTCATGCAGAATTCGTGCGCGAAGTGGAACCCGGCGAAGTGCTGATCATCGACGAGAACGGCATGCGCTCGGAGCGGCCGTTCCCGGATGTTCCACCTGCATTCTGCATGTTTGAATATGTGTATTTTGCGCGGCCCGACAGCATCATCGGAGGCGTAAACGTGGCGAAAGTGCGCACCGAAATGGGACGCGAGCTTGCCCGCAAATTCCCGGTGGACGCAGATATCGTGGTGCCGGTTCCCGACTCCGGAAACTATGCTGCGCTCGGATTTGCGGAGGAACTGGAGATCCCCTACGCGCTGGCGTTCGTCCGAAATCACTACATCGGACGAACCTTCCTTCAGCCGAGTCAGTTAATTCGCGATTTCGACGTGCGCGTGAAGCTAAACCTGATCAAGGAAATGGTCGCCGGCAAGAGGGTTGTGGTTGTAGACGATTCCATTGTCCGCGGCACAACCGCGCGTGCTCGCGTGGTGAACCTTCGCGAAGCCGGAGCGAAAGAAGTTCACATGCGGGTCAGTTGTCCGCCGCACCGGTTCGCCTGTCATTACGGCATCGATTTTCCCGATCCCGACAAGTTGATCGCTAATCAAATGTCGCTCGATCAGATTTGTGATTACCTCGGCGTAGACAGCCTCGGTTATCTGGACGTGGATGGAATGGTACGTGCCACCGGCCGAAAGTTTAACGAATTTTGTCTCGCCTGTTTCAACGGCAATTACCCCCTGCCGGTGGATCCGGCTCTAGACAAATTCATCATGGAACGCCGTGAAAACCGGGCCAAAGCACTAGCGGCGGAAGAGCATCACCCGACATTGTTTGCCGGACTGAAGTGAAACCTGCCATGTCGAGCGAAGTCGGCCATCTCTCATTCCTCAAAAGTGAGAGGTAGGTCGAGCACCTTCGCTGCGGTCGTAATGGCACACTGCAAGGCCGCAAAGGTCGAACGTCCAACGCCCAACGCCGAACGCCCAACGGATCTCTGCATTCCACGTTGGACGTTCGATGTTCGGTGTTCGGTGTTCTCTTGCGCATGAAAAAGGCCTATGCCCGCGCCGGGGTCGACGTCGATCTCGGCAATCGCTTAAAGGCCCGGATTCAGCGGCTAGTTAGGCAAACACACGGGCCCAGAGTTCTCGGAAAGATCGGCGGGTTTGGCGGACTTTTCCGAGCCGGCTTTTCGGATATGCGAGATCCGGTACTGGTCTCCAGCATTGATGGAGTCGGTACCAAGCTGAAGATCGCCTTCGCCACGAATAAGCACGACACGGTAGGCGCCGACTTGGTGAACCACTGCGTCAACGACATTGCAGTTGTTGGTGCGCAGCCGTTGTTCTTCCTGGATTACATCGGCTGCGAAAGACTGGATCCAATGGTGTTTGATCAACTGCTTCGCGGCTTTTCCCGAGCCTGCAAGGCCGCCGGTTGCGCGCTGATTGGGGGTGAAACCGCCCAGATGCCAGGCATGTATGCCCGCGGAGAATACGACCTTGCCGGTTGCATCATCGGCGTGGTAGACCGGCCGAACCTCATCGATGGGAAACGAATAAAGCCTGGCGACGTGATTCTGGGAATGCGCTCGGACGGTCTTCATACCAACGGTTACTCGTTGGCCCGCCAAATCTTGTTCGACAAAATGCAGCTGAAGCCGACATCCCGTTTGCCCGGTCTAACTAAATCGGTCGGCGCCGAGCTATTGCGGCAGCACAAAAATTATCAACCACTGCTCTCGAAGCTTCCGCAGCGCACAATTAAGGGACTGGCTCACATTACGGGTGGTGGGTTGATAGACAATTTGCCCCGAATCCTGCCGGGTAACTGTGATGCGGTCATTGATACGAACCGATGGCGGGTGCCCGCGATATTTAAAGTTCTCCAGGAAAACGGGAATGTTCCGCGCGCGGAGATGTACCAGGTCTTTAATATGGGCATCGGTATGGCTGTAATCGTCGGTGAGAAAGACACAGACCGCGCAAAGTCTCTGCTCAAAGCGGTTGCGATCGGCCGAATCGAACGCGGCACGGCTAAGACGCGATTAATTTTGTAATCGAGCGTTACACCATCGTAGGCGAGCGAAACTGGTCGTTTCGGAGACGACTCGATCGTAACTGTCGCGGTTTGTGTGTTAAGCAGCAAAAGTGCGGCCGAGCCCGATTGCTCGAAATTTATCTGTAAATCCGTTTACATCAGCGTAATCCGCAGTTGGGTTACACTTGGAAAATGGAAAAGCGGCGACTCGGCAAAACGGACATGGACGTCTCCGTCATCGGCTTTGGCGGTTCCGAGATCGGCTATGAGAACGCCTCTGCTGATACCGCTCGTGAGCTCCTGAATCGCGCGCTCGACCTCGGCATTAACGTAATCGATACCGCCGAATGTTACCACACCAGCGAGGAACTGATCGGCCAGACAATTGCGGACCGGCGCGATCAGTTCTTTCTGTTCACCAAATGCGGTCATCCACATGGTGTTGAAAGCGCACCGAATTGGTCGCGCCACTCAATTCTGGAAAGCATCCAGCGAAGCCTGACGCGTTTGAAGACTGGGCACGTGGATATCGTGCACCTGCATAGCTGCTCCGAAGCCGAGCTGCGCAAAGGTGAAGCCATCACCGCCTTGCAAACCGCCCGGGAACGCGGTTACACCCGGTATATCGGCTACAGTGGCGACAGCCACGCTGCTCGTTATGCGGTGGAATGTGGTGCTTTCGACAGTTTGCAGACGTCCATTAACATCGCCGACCAGGAAGCGATCCATCTCACGCTTCCCTTCGCGCAGAAGAACAATCTTGGTGTGATCGCCAAGCGGCCCATCGCCAATGCGGCCTGGAAGAGCGGCCACAAACCGATCGCGTCTTACCATCATGAATATTGGGAGCGACTGCGTAAGCTGAACTACGATTTCTTGCAGCACCTGGATGTGCCAGCCGCAGTCGGGATTGCGCTGCGATTCGCCCTAACCGCACCCGGCGTCCACACGGCGATCGTTGGAACGGGGAAACCTGGTCGCCTCCAGGAGAACATCAACCTTTTGAGCGAAGGTCCGCTCGATCAGGAACAATTCGATGCGATTCGCGCCCGATGGGAAGAACTCGCGCCCCGAATATGGGTGGGACAGATCTGAACAATGAACAGGAAAGAACAGAGGAAACTGAAAAGATTTAAGACGCACCGCCGTTACGTCTGTTTCCTCATGTAGAACATCTTATGAAGCAACGAAAACTCGGTCACGGCGGGCCAATGGTATCGGCGATCGGCCTTGGTTGCATGGGAATGTCCGAATTCTATGAGGGCAGAGACGAGGCGGAATCGATCGCGACGATTCATCGCGCCCTCGATCTCGGAGTCACCTTCTTCGATACTGCCGATGTTTACGGCCCGCATACTAACGAAGAATTGGTCGGCCGCGCGCTGAAGGGCCATCGCGAGCGGGTGGTCATCGCGACAAAATTCGGGATTTTGCGTAGCCCGAGCAAGCCGGAGTTTCGCGGAACAAGCGGGAAGCCGGATTACGTGAAGGAGTCGTGCGACGGCAGTCTGCGGCGGTTAGGCATCGAATGCGTCGATTTGTACTACCTGCACCGGGTCGATCCCGACACTCCCATTGAGGACACCATCGGTGCCATGGCCGGGCTGGTGAACGCGGGCAAGGTGCGCTTTCTCGGTCTATCCGAAGCCAACACAGAAACCATCCGGCGAGCTCATGCGGTCCATCCCATCACCGCGCTGCAATCGGAATATTCATTGTGGACCCGTGATCCGGAGAAAGAAATTCTGCCGCTCTGTCACGAATTGGGAATCGGCTTTGTTCCGTATAGCCCGTTAGGCCGAGGATTTTTGACCGGCAAAATTCAAAAAGCGGATGACGTGGCCGAAACAGATTATCGTCGGACCGTACCCCGATTTCAGGGTGACAATTTTGAGCGCAATCTCGAATTGGTACGACGGATCGAGGAAATTGCGCGAGAGAAACATTGCACGCCGGCCCAACTGGCCCTGGCATGGGTGCTGAGCCGGGGCGACAACATCGTCCCGATTCCAGGAACCAAGCGCCGCAAGTATCTGCAGGAAAACATTGGTGCCATCGAAGTCCGATTGAGCAGCGAGGATCTCGAGCGGATGGAAGAAGCGGCACCGAAAGATTCGTTCGCCGGCTCGAGATATCCCGAAGCGATGATGAAGCTGTTGAGCCGCTGACGGATCAACAGAGAAGACAGAGGACAGAGGAAGGACAACAAACCAACGTCCGCCTACTACTTCTCCGTCGGTGCCCGCAATGGCGTCGCGTCATAGGGGCAGAAGGCGTAATTTCCAGGGAACGATTCACTGCATTGCGGGCAGATCCTGTCCGGCAGAAGGCTACCTAACGGTAATCGCCAGCGAAATTCTTCTTCACCTAATTTTGCCTTCAGGATCCCCGGTTTGCCCGGGTCGACCTTGCGGGAGCCATCTTTGTTTTTTGCTTCAAACACCAGGAAGGAAATCCCCTTCCCGAATTCGCCCAACATGTTGCCCATGATGGGTTTCATGATCGCGAGAAGGTTTTTGGTCGCCATCGATTGCCTGGCCTCAGGTATGAAGGCGACTGGTTTCCCGGCCGGATCGGTTACCGAGAAATTCTTCTGCAGTTCCGCCGCCGGCGCGTAATCCACCACCGCCAGCGCCCCGACTTTGGCATCCACCAGCAGAAAGACGTTGACGTCGGACAGGGCCGCGACCGCCTCGTTTATCTTATCGGCGGGAACGGTTCCGTTCGCCCGCAACGCAGCCTGCCAAAACTCGGTGGGCATCCACCAAACCACCGTAATTCTTCCGGCGCGGCTGCCTTGTTTCTGAGTCTCGCGTACGATCGCGTTCAGTTGTTGTTTCGGATTGTCGGCTGCGAGCGGGCCGCCGATCAGCAGGCCTAACCAGCCGACAACGATAATTAGTCGAGATCGCCTGTACATTGAGCAGGGGTGCGTATTCAGAGGCGCACAATATCAGGCGGAAGTGTTCTGCCGAGTTGGCACCAAAGCGTTGGCAGTCATCGTCTGTACGATTTGGTCTTTCTGGTTCAGGGTCACATTCCTAAGCCGTATGATACCCACGTTAGGCCGGGAACGTGATGGCCGCGCTTCCAGGATCTCAGTTTGCACTCTGAGCATATCATCCGGCCGCACCGCCTTCGGCCAACGCAACTCGTCGACGCCAAGGCCGATTGCGCCC
>JBJMXE010000104.1:0-16553 GCA_045809745.1 Chthoniobacterales bacterium
ACTCATAAACTACAAGTCCCAAATCCTAACAACTAAACATATTTCGAACTATCATGATGAGATTGCCAAGGCGGTAGTGCTCGCGCTGTTTCTGCCGCTGATCATTTCCAGCGGCGGCAATTCCGGGTCGCAGGCGTCGACGTTGATCATTCGCGCAATGGCTCTCGGCGAAGTGACCCTGAGGGATTGGTGGCGGGTCGCTGGTCGGGAGATCCAGGCCGGCCTTTTGTTAGGAATCATATTGGGCGCGATCGGCGCAATTCGGGTGGCCGCCTGGTCCATGATTGGTCACACTTATTTTCACCGTGATCTTTACGGGGCGCATTGGCCACTGGTGGCTGCCACCGTCGGTTTGGCTTTAATCGGCGTCGTGCTATGGGGATCGCTATCCGGGTCGATGTTACCCTTCGTGCTCCGCCGCCTGGGTGCCGATCCAGCGACTTCCTCCGCTCCTTTCGTAGCTACCCTGGTGGATGTCACCGGCCTGATTATTTATTTCAGCATTGCCTTTTTCATGATGCGCGGCGCAATGCTGTAGCAGGAGCCCTCCTTATGTTCTCGATCCGCAAATTCCTCGGTCACGATGAGAAGTTTTACGACTTGCTCGAGGCAAGCGCCAAACAGGCCGACAGCAGCGTGCATCACCTGGTGGAACTTCTCGTGCAGCTCGAAAAGGGCGGCGATTCTATCCAGGATTTAGCTGCGTTTGCCGAAAGCCGACGCGAAGACAAACGCATAACCCAGGAGCTGACCGAAGCGCTGTCCAAGACTTTCGTGACGCCGCTGGAGCGGGAAGATATTCAGGCGTTAGCAGCCGCTCTATACAAAATCCCGAAGACGGTGGAGAAGATTGGGGAACGCATCCTGATTTCGCCAGAAGACCTGCAGGGCAGAAGTTTTCGCAAGCAGGTGGAGTTGTTAGACCAGGCCGCCGAGACGGTACTGGCGATGGTGAAACAGCTCCGCAAGGGCACCAAGATCGCGACCACGCGCGAGATGAACGCGCACCTCCAGACCATTGAAGGCGATGCCGACAAGCTCGAGCTGGAGCTGCTCCGGGATTTGTTTCACGGTGATTACAGCCCCAAGCACATCATCTTCTTGCGAGACCTGTATGACCTGCTCGAGAAGGTCATCGATCGCTGCCGGGACGCCGGCAACATCATTGTCCAGGTCGTACTCAAATACACGTAGTCGGCGGCTCTCCTTCCGACTTTATGGCCATCTTCATCACAGTCGTGCTGGCTGCGATCATCTTCGAGTACAGCAACGGCTTTCACGACGCGGCGAATGCCATCGCCACCGTCGTTTCGACGAAAGTGCTGACGCCACGGCAGGCGATCGTCATGGCCGCGTTCTTCAATCTGACCGGGGCGTTGTTAGGCGGGGCGGTCGCTTCGACCATCGGCAAGGGTCTGGTGGACACCAACGTGGTGACCTCCGCCACGATTTTGTGCGCGCTGCTCGCTGCCTTTGCCTGGAACATCGCGACGTGGTGGGGCGGGTTGCCCTCCAGTTCCAGTCACGCGCTGATTGGTGGTTTGTGCGGCGCTGCGCTGGCAACCGCTCACGGAAACTGGGCGGTGTTAAAGTGGCACACCGGGCTCTGGCCGAAAGTCGTGCTGCCGATGATTACCTCCCCAGTGGCCGGTTTTATTTTGGGCGGAGCAGTGATGTTCCTGCTGCTGGTTCTTCTTCACCGCCTGGCCCCGCACGTCATTCAGTCCTTATTTGGCAAGCTCCAAATCTTCAGCGCCGCCTGGATGGCCCACAGTCACGGGACTAACGATGCCCAAAAAACGATGGGCATTATTACCCTGGCGCTCTTTACCGGAACCAAAGCCGGTCATTTCGATCACATCCCGCCCTGGTTGCATTTTCTGCGGACGCCGACTTTTAGTGGCATTCCAGTGTGGGTAAAGGTTTTGTGTGCTCTCGTTATGGCGGCTGGCACGGCGGCCGGTGGTTGGCGAATTATCCGAACGTTAGGCCATCAGATGGTGAAACTTCAGCCGGTACACGGGTTCGCTGCCGAAACCAGCGCGGCCCTGATTATTCAAGGCGCCAGCATTTATGGAATTCCACTTTCGACAACGCACGTGATCTCCACCTCCATTATGGGTGTCGGCGCCGTGAAACGGTTCAGCGGCGTTCGGTGGGGCGTGGTGGAACGGATCGTCTGGACCTGGATCTTTACCCTCCCGGTAACGGGCCTTATTGGATACGTGCTCGCCCGCGCCGCCGGGGCGTTTTAATTCTCCTGCCGGTAGGGGAAGCTGCCAGCTTCCCGACTCCAACTTCCGAAACTCTCAAGCGAAACTAAACAGGCGGAGGGACGAGCTGGTCTCGTCCCACTAATCAGGGTCGCGGGTCCTTTGCGCTGTACCGGGTCAACGTTTGACGTCCACCCAGGTATTCCGGGCTCGGGAATCAGCCACGGCCTGGACGACGCGCATGTAGCGGACGCCCTCTTCGAAATCCGGATGCGGACGCACGCGCCCTTTGGATTTCACCGCGTTCAGAAAATCTTCTTCGACGCTCCAGGTGCTTTCCAGTTCCCGCGGGACTTCCATCACTTGAAGTTTTTCGTCGCCAACTTTGCCGCCTTCGATCACGTCGTTAGTGAAGTCGTAGATGAGCGTTCCCTGATCGCCGTAGATCTCCAACCGATCGCCACGGCTCAGAGCGTCCACTCCGCTAAACTCCAGGACGCCTTCCGCGCCGTCTTCAAAGTGGCACGACACCGTGAGCAGATCCGGAATGATGACTTCATATGCCTGGCGCAACGGCTGCAAAATCTTTCCGCGCGCGAACACTCCGGTGATGCTGCCTAACCACCGTTGTACCACTTCAACATAAATGCCGAGGGTCAGCACGTTCAGGCCGCTGATTTCAATCTTTTGACGCCAGTGGGCCGGCGCGTCCGGGTTCAGGAAGTTCGCGTTAAAGCTTTGCAATCGCACGTGATGCGGCCGCCCGACGAAACCTTCCGCCAGCAATTTCTTGATGAGCAGGTCGCCGCGAAGGCCGTAGGGCGGCGGGCATAGCATCGTCACCAGCTCAGGGTAACGTTTTGAGGCTGCCAACATCTCCTCAGCCTCCGCCAAATCCATCGACATCCGCGCCTGACAGAACACGTGCTTGCCAGCCTCCAATGCGGAGACTGTTACGGCCGAATGCATGTAAGGCGGGGTTCCGATCCAGATGATGTCGAGATCGGGAAGCGCCAGCAGGTCGGCCCAATTGCGCATCGGCGTCGCCTGCGGAACGTTTTCTTCGCAGAACTTTTCCGAGCTCTCGTAGGTCGAATTCGAGACGGCAACGATCTCAGCGTCAGGATGTTTCTTCAGGGCTGGAAGATGGCGGGTGCGAACGATTCCCCCAGCCCCGACAATTCCGATCCGAAGTTTGTGATTGGTGCGTTGAGCCATCTGAGTTGAGAAACGCTGATGCTGCCACGCGCTTTCGGATCGCGCGAGAAAAGTTTGACCGCGGCTCAGGGCGGTTGTTCAACATTCGCTTGACCGGCAGCGGGATGCACGGCACCTTTCGCGGCTTTTTCAGGCTTATGTCCAAGGTTTGTCAGATCACCGGTTCCCGTCCTTCCCGCGGCAGCATCATCCATCGCCGTGGTATGGCGAAAAAGAAGGGCGGCGTAGGCCGTCACGTCACGAAAAACGTCGCAAGATGGTTCAATCCGAATCTGCACGAGCACCGGATCTGGGTGCCGGAATTGAAGAAATTTATTCGGGTACGGGTAACCGCCCGGGGCCTGAAGACGATCAATAAGAACGGCGCCTATCGCGCGCTGAAAAAAGCCGGAGCTATCTAGGCTCCCAAGTTGGTAGCGGCGGTTCACCGAACCGCCATCTTTATTCTGTCAGCACCGAGTAGGGTGTCACTTCGTCGTCCGGCCCGCGAAACAAGCCCCAATTCCCAAGCTTCAGGGTCGAGTAAGTCTTTTTGAGCTCTCGAGACCGAACGTGCGGCTCTCGTGATAAGGACAACGGTGGAACGCGATCTCCGAGCGGTCGTTAACTTTATCGGAGCGAAGCTCCGAGATATTTGCGCGCCTTCCGCGGTTTTACTGGCAACGCGCTCGGAATGGAGCGAACCGGGAGGTCGCGACATGGACGGTCGGCCAGCGAGGGAAGCCGGTAACTGAGCGGGAGCGAAGGAATCAAATCACCTTCCACCTGACTCTCTTGATTCGGGGCTACTCGCTCGGGTTCGGAGGCCGGGGTTCGGCAACTTCGGCAGCGCCGTCCGGGGGCGGTTCGGAGACCGCCGTTCCTTGTTCTTCACGCTGACTACTCGCACTCGAAATTGGTTCATCAACGGGCAGCGCCGCTGGTTCGTCCGGCTGTGACTTCGTGTCCAGGTCAGTAGCCGAACTGATGGCCGACTCGGCTGTTGCGCCATCGGGCGGCGTTTCCCTTACCGTTGTTTGCGCCTCAGCAGAATCGGCTGACGCTTCTTCCGCCTTCTCTTCGGGTTTCTTAACCTTGGCCCGCGGCAGATCGAGTGCGCCGTCGTTAAACTCGATCACGTAACCCTCCCCGATCAGCCACCGCAGATCTGACGCTAGCGCCAGTTTTCGCGTCTCCAGATCTTCGCCGGCTTCAGCCAGAAGCTTATCCGCAACTTCTTTGCGCCGAATCCGTGGGGAGGAGGCGATCAGTTCGAGAAGCGTTTGAACATGCGGCGATACACTCTGCTGGTCGTGAACAAACGGCCGAACTCTGATCGACGAGACGAACAGCATCCCCCGTCGGTGCCGGAATATATGTAGCCCGGAATCGCGAAAGCGCTTGGTCAACTCCTGCATCATATGCGACGGGGAGCGATTTTCGACTGCCCACGCCTGTTCGATATGGCGGCCGAGACGGCGGTCGCCTAACTGACGGCTGGTCACGCCGTCAATCACCGTTTCTTCTACCGAACGAGTCAAACTCGGTAGATATTGCTGGCGAAAATGGCGTTCCGCTTCCGCCGCACTTTGGAATGTAATCGGCGTCGGCTCCTGAAGGGTGACGAAGGTCGTATGATTCCGCGCTTCCTCTTTCCAATTCTCAACCGCGACCGGATCGCTAACGATCTCAATCTGGCGCTGATACTCACTAAAATTCATCCGGCGGCTAAACCGTTGTTCGTAGAGTCCCCGCAATTTCGATTGGTATTCGTGGTGATTGGTTGGTCCGAGCACTGTTCCGCTCAACCGGCATCGAGCTACGCTGGTGAAGTTCCCCTTTAAAGGCTCCGACTGCGTCACTTCCCGCCGGTAAAATTGATCGGCCGCCAGCCGGAATGCATTCGACTCAAGAAACTGCCGATCGATCGAGATTGGTCCCTCTTCGCCTAACCGGTATAGCGGAGCTTCCGGCTTCGCTTTCAGTGCGACTTCGTAACGTTGCGGCCGCTCCAGGAATGAGCGGGCGAGGAAGAACAGCGAATAAGCCAGCGACTCGCCCTTAACCTGGGCAACGACGTTCTCGAGAACAGCAGGCCGAGGGGTAAAGTGAACGGCAATCTCCAACGGCTGTTCAGGCTGCGCAGGTCGTTGTTCTGGACGCTGAAATTCGCGCTGAGGCGGCCGCCGATCCCCTGCGCCGCGGCGATTTTTTCCATCGGGCTTTGAGGGCCCTCTCCGCCCCTGACGTTGGTCGCGATTCTGAAATCCGCGGTTGCCGCCTTGGCCGCGTTCGCGGTCCCGCTGCGGGAAGCGGGCTCGCGTTTCGTCGCCGTCGTAGTCCGCGTAATCCTCACGAGCCGAGGGCTCTTTCACCCACGCCGGCATGAGTTTTAGATCCAGTAAGTCACCTGGATCAACCGAGGAAGCAGACATGGTCCTCTACTACGCCATGTGATGCCGAAGTAAAACAGGCAATCGGCGCAAATTGGCGTGAGCAGACACCTGTTTACAGCCGATCACAACCTTTCACCGTTCATAATGAATTGCGCCGTTGCCGCGACCGGAAATTGATTGACAACGGGGTTAATTCATTTACTTGCCATGCTTGCTGGAAGCAGTTTAAAAACCCTTCTCGCACGCAACCCAACCGGACCCGCTTTTATGGCTGACAAATCAATTGAAGAGAAGGTAAAGGACATCATTGTCGAACAGCTCGGAGTGAATCCCGAGCAAGTCACGCCAACAGCGTCTTTCATTGAGGATTTGGGCGCTGATTCGCTCGACATCGTTGAATTGGTGATGGCATTTGAGGAGGAATTTTCAGTGGAAGTTCCGGACGAGGACGCGGAGAAGCTCCAGACCGTGGGCGACGTCATTAAGTACATCGAAGAGCGGGCCAAGCAGCAGCAGAGCTAGCTTCGGTCGAGCAACTCGGGGATCCGCTAAGAGCGCGGAAACGACGCAGGCGAACGTAGGGACCAGCTGGTCTCGTTCCATTTACTTTTGTCCATGTCGAAACGCTGAGCGCCTGCAATTCATGGGACCAGACAAGCTCGTCCCTGCATTGTTTCGTAATGGTAGAGGCGGTTCACCGAACCGCCATGGCGATTGAGGTCAATCGCCGCTACCAATCAGCACAGGCGGACCGGAACTGTGCGGCCGTCACGCGCCCAGTCGCACCCTCAAAAACGTTGTTAATGGATGGCTGATACGAGTATCCCCGGAATTTCCGAAGCAAACCTCACGCTGGTTCAACGGCCGCTGTTTGACCTTGCCGGCCACCATATTTCCACTTTGGGCGTTATCGCCTTCGTGGGTTGGTTCGTGGGCGGACTGATCGCAGTCCGGATTCTGCGGAGTCAGTGGGTGCGCCGGATACTGAGAAAAGTACGGATCGAATCACACCTTATCGCGATTGCGACGACCGTACTCAGCGTTGTCACGCTGATCTTCTTTACGGTTAGCGCAGTGAACGCAGCTGGCATTCCGCTCTCATGGAGCGCCGGGCTGCCGGGCATCAACTTGAGCCTGGTTCAAATCTTCATGCTGGTCGGCTTGTTGATCGGCGTGTTCTGGCTGGCAGCGCGGACCAAACGCCTTCTATTCGAGCGGTTCCTGAAGGACACGGGATTAGACCGTTCATTGCAATACGCCATCGCGCAGATCGTAAGCAATGTGGTGGTGGTCGTTGGCATTTTTGTGGTACTGGAAAACACGGGCATCCACCTGGGCGCCCTAACCGTGTTTGCCGGTGCCGCCGGTGTCGGAGTGGGGTTCGGCCTGCAAAATATCGCCAGCAACTTCATCAGCGGGCTCGTTATCCTGGCTGAACGGCCGATCAGTATCGGCGATCGAATCGAAGTTTCAGGCGTGGCCGGCCAGGTGCAGCAGATTCGGGCCAGGAGCACGGTCATCCTCACCAATGACAACATCGCCATGATCGTGCCTAACAAAGAGTTCATTGATCACACCGTAACTAACTGGACCTATGGGGATCCGCGAGTGCGGTTCCGGATTCCGGTGGGAGTGGCGTATGGGAGCGACCCGGAGAAGGTCCGGGCGGCGCTTTTGGCGGCAGGACGGGAGAACCCGAACACGCTCGATGATCCCGCGCCGAGCGTGTTTCTCGACAAATTCGGCGACAGCTCGATTAATTTTGAGCTGGTGGTATGGAGCCGGGAGATGAGCTCTCGACCGCGCAGATATCGCAGCGACCTCAATTTTGCAATCGAGAGACAACTGCGCGCCGCCGGAATCGAAATTCCGAACCCGCAACGCGACCTTCACATTCGCAGCGGTGTTTTGAAAATCGAGCAGCTGAACGGTGAGCCGAGCCACGCCGGGCGGGATCCGACTCGCGACTTCAACGGCCACTAACTTGAGAAATTAGCCAACAGCTGCTAAGAGGTTGTCCCTCCTTTGGCGGTTGTCCTGCCACAGGCCTCTTCTCATCGTGAAGGTGCATCCCACGCTCTCCATCGCCGACGGCCAGGTCGAAGTAATCTCCGGCCGGGAGCTGCAAAACTATCCGGAATGGAAATCGGTTTTCGCCGAGAGCTACAAAGACCATCGCTATTACGAGATCGTCGAACAGACGTTGGATAGTGGATTCGAACACCATTATTTCGTGCTGCGCGGTTCGGACGGCACCGTGCGTGGGGTGCAGCCATTGTTCCTGGTGCGGCAAAACCTGGTTGAAGGGCTCCGCGGGAAAGTCAGGTCATTGGTGGAGTTGATCCGGAAAAAGTTCCCGCGGTTTCTGACCATGCGGATCCTGATGGTCGGCTGCGCGGCGGGAGAAGGTCACCTGGGCGCTGCCACCATCGAGGATAAGGCGCGGCTATCGAAAGCGCTTCACTCCACACTCCAGGCGATCGCGCGCCAGAACAAAGCATCGTTGATCGTTCTTAAGGATTTTCCAACGCGGTATCGTGAATGGCTCCAGCTGTTTCCCGGTAACGGTTATACCCGAATACCCAGCATGCCGCTCACCCGGCTCGAGCTCAATTTCAGCAGCTTCGATGAATACTTTGCCACGTTAGGCAAAGCGACCCGAAAGAATCTTCGACGAAAATTCAGAGACGCCGAACTAGCGGGCAAAATCGATCTGCAGATCATCACCGATATCACGCCGCACGTGGACGAGATCTACCCGCTGTATTTGCAGGTGCACGAGCGGTCGTCACTCAAGTTCGAGACGTTAACCAAGGAATATTTTTATCGATTGAGCCGCGATATGTCCGATCGAAGCCGATTTTTTCTTTGGCGGAAGGACGGGCGGATTATCGCCTTCAGCCTGTGCTTTGTTCATGGCGACACCATTTACGACGAATACCTGGGCATGGATTACCGGGTGGCTTTGGATCTTCACCTTTATTTTTACACGCTCCGCGACATCATCACATGGGCCATCGAACAGCGGCTGCGTTACTACTGCAGCACTCCGTTAAACTACGATCCAAAGCTGCACCTGAAGTGCGATCTGGTTCCGCTCGACTTGTATGTGCGTCACACCGGCCGGCTGGTTAACCCGATCTTTGGTCGCGCCGCGAAATATCTTGAGCCAACACGTCACGACCCAGTCCTGCGCCAATTCCCGAACGCCGCCGCAATGTTGAACTGAGTTGATCAACCAGCGATCGTCTTGCGCAGATCGCTGCTGCGTGCAACCAACTGGATGCTCGTGTTACGCTGGTTCGGAAATCCGTGGCTGCAATTGGGGCTTAATGCCCTCATTGTCACCGTCTCCGAAATCTTCCTGAAACTAGGCGCGCGCGCAACGGCTAACGCCAATCAGCATTGGAATTGGACTGGAGTCACCGGCCTGCTGTCCGGCTGGACCTGGCTGGGAATCGTCTGCGTCATCCTGAGCCTCATGAGTTGGCTGTACATTCTGCGCAAGGTTCCCTTGTCCATCGCTTTTCCCTTATCCAACGTCGTGTACGTGCTGGTTCCCCTCGCCTCCTGGATATTTCTCGGAGAACTCATCGGCATGAAACGATGGTGGGGAATTAGCCTGGTGCTGATCGGGTTGATCATCGTGGCCAAACCGGTGGCAAAAATTGAGGAGAAACTATGAACATCCTCCCGCTCGTCCTCATCCTCTGCTCGTTAGTCGCGTTTGTGACTGGGCAACTGCTGTTTAAACACGCAATGGAGACGTCGCACATCGGGTTCGACCGACATTTTGCGAAATTCTTCGTGCCGGCGATTGCCTGCATGACCGTATCGTTCTTTCTGACGTTAGGCCTGCTCCAACGATTTGATCTGAGCTATATCTACCCCTTCCAGGGACTCAGCGTGATCATCGTGAGTGTAATGGGCGGCGTGGTGTTAAAGGAGAAGCTCACGTTTCAGCTTATCGTTGGCGCGCTATTCATCAGCGTGGGCGTTATTCTGGTCTCGATGAGTTAATCGAGACTGGAAAACGCCAGATAGCGGCGGTTGTGCCAACTGCCTAACTAAGCAAACAGGTGGTTGACACAACCAGCTCTACAACAGCTGACGGCGTTAATTGCCTGCCAACAACGGCCAAACCTTCGCTAACGTGGTGAAATTCACCGTCCGGATTTCTTCCGCCGTCGGCACCGGCATTTTGGGGTGGTCCATGTTTGATGCGAACCGCTGTTTCCAGCGTGCATACCGTGGCTCGGAATAACCGCCACACACGTCCCCGCCGACAATCCGGCATTGCTCGCGCACCTGTTGAATGGCCCAATCCAGATCTGCAATTTTGAACCTTCCGTTCTCCCAGTTCGTGATCGCCTCCTTTCGCGCGAGGCAATCAAGATCGATCGTTATGTAAACGCGTTTGCCGGCAATTCTGTTTATGAACTCTTGAAAACGGTCGTGCCAATTCCCTTGTAGAATCGCGCCACGCCGCTGTTGATCGGCCACTGGCCGATCGTCGGCCCACGGATGCACTTCGAGTCGACCCCGACGCTCGGCACCACGATTTCCGAAAAGTTGCCGAGGCCACCAGCACTCGAAATTTCCGCATCCCCACACGCTGACCTTCTCAACCGAAGGCAAATCCAGCGCTCGATTGACCCACCCGCCACACGCCCATTTTGGAGGCCGGGTGTCCCAGTCGGGATGGTTATCGAAAGACAGGAGCACGAACCGCTCGTTTATTCTCCGGGTCCAAAGGGCGGTCAGATGATGGAAATCCCCGGACCCGTAAAGCAGGAATTTGGAAAGCCGCGATTGGACTGCACCGAAGAACTGCTCGATCAGGCGCGGCGGCGAAGAGAAACGGAGTTTGGGACCCCAATCGGTTAGGTCGAGCCGGTTTTCGACTACGCCGTTACCGGTCCAGGCGCCGTCCAGGTCAACATGCAGGGCGTCAGACAACTGGCCTAACGAGGTGATGAATTGGCAGTTCCACCGCTAGCCAGGGCAACCCGAAGATTCTCGGCTGCGTCGGCGTCGTCCGGATGCATTCGAAGCGCCTCGTTGAACTGCTCGACTGCCTGGGATACCTCACCGAGCCGCATGTAAACAACCCCCAGACTATTGTGAACAGGCGCAGTGGGATCCAATCGCGTTGTTTCCACATAGTGAGTCTTGGCACTTTGCATATCTCCTTTTACAAAAAACATGTGCCCCAGGTAATAATGCGCTTCAGCTGACTTCGGATTAAGCTCGACGCACTTTTGAAATTCCGCCATCGCCTGATCCGACTCGTTATTTTCGGCGAGGAACATCGCAAAATTGTAGTGAATGCGCCCCGATTTCGGATTTAGCCGGAGGGCAGTGGCAAACTCTTCGGCGGCCTGATCGTGATGGCCTAAATGGGCGAGAACGTAGGCGTAGTCGCAATGAAAATCAGCATTCCCCGAATCTTTTTTCAACGCCTGCTCCAGCTCGCCTAACGCCTCGAGGAATTTGCCCTGTTCCATTAGAGCGTGGCCCAGACTATATCGAACCGCCTCGCTGCCCGGGCTGATCTGTAAGCCGGCCCGGAATTGGTCGACCGCTTCATCAGTCCTATGTGCGTCCTGTAATGCAATCCCGTATTTATAATGAGCCCGCGAGCTTTCAGGCAGATCCTGGGTGAGCCAGGCCAGCCGATCGGTTTCGGGAGTCTTGCTGCGGGCTTGCCCGATCCAAAGGGCCCCCAGCGGAATCACGAATGCCAACACCCATTTCAACCCATGCAGCATCCCGCTCGGGAGAATGTTTCGCGCTGCGACTGCGCTACCAGCGGCACCCGCGGCCAGGCCGAGGCTTTCCCTGGTAGATTTCTCGCGCACCTTCCAAATGAAGCCGTCGTAATAGAAATGCAGAAGACCGGATGCCGCGACCAGACCGGTTAGGGCACGCTTCAACACATCGATCTGAACGTCCTTGAAGAATCCGAGTGAGCCGTAGGCGAGCACAAGGCCGACGTACAGCCCAAGGAGCGATCCGCTTCGTCGAAACACAAACCGCATGAAGCCCGTGATCGAGCTGTCCTTCTCCACCCGGTTACGGTTGTAGATCCAAACAATCGACAGGTATTGCACGTCATGGAATACCTCGAACAAGGCAATCCCAACCAGAATACTAACGACCCAATTGTTGCAGTACCACCAAAACCCGATGCTAGTGGCCAGAAGCGCAACTTTAACCGGGTTTGGACGCTGGCCGCGGGTCCACATCCAGATGTAATTAGCGAGGAACAATACCGAAACGCCCACCGCAAGAGCCAACATCACCTGCTGCATCGCGTGTAAGGCGCCCGGCGAAATGAACGGCGCGCCGCTGGCGTAGTACGTTTCCAAGGTATCGGTCAGGCGCTGCGGCGACAACAGGATCGCGGTGGCAAACCAGACTGCGCAAAGTGCGAAATCCAACCGGCGAGTGAACGCCGCAAACGATCCGGCCTTGGCGTCGTAAATCCGGCAGAAGCCGTAGGTCTGCATCATCCCGTGCCACACCCCCCAGAAGAAAACAATCAGGACAAGGCCTTTGAGGTCCCACCACGTGAAAGCAACGCAGACGGCCAGCAAAAAGATTGGCGCAAAGATAAATCGGTAACGAAACCGCTCGAACAAAGCCCGATCGCCATATGCCCGGATCATTCCAGGAAGGTGATGACCCGTGGCCCCAAATGCGGCCACGAACAGGTAAATGGTCTCGGCGCTCCATCGGGCCTGAGCAACCGCAAACAGCGGCAAGAGAAGCGCCGGCGTTCCGACGTAAAGGATCAGATCCCGCCAACTGCTAAGAATCCAGAGGTTCCGCTTGGGAACGCTCTGCGGAACCGGCGGAACAGTCTGAGGACGGGAAAACGCGGAAACGACCTGCATTGGCGTCGGCAGTGTTCCTTATTTCGCGCAAAAAATCAATGGCGGCGTAAGGCGTCGTCGGGCTGCGCTTTATAAGGCCTTCCATGCACGTAATTGGTAGGCGGATTACGAACAGAACTGTGATGACCAACAACAATAGTAACGGCCGCTCAAATCCCAGCGGTCCTCCACCAGAGTCGGATACCATCTTTTGCCGTATCCGCGACGCGTTCCACGTTTTCGCGCGGCAGTCGTCGGGCGTGCTCGGTTCAGCATGGTCATTTATCACCGCGATCGCGATCATACTGGCCTGGGCCGTAACCGGGCCAATGTTCCATTTCTCGGACACCTGGCAGCTCATCATCAATACCGGTACAACGATCGTCACGTTCCTGATGGTGTTCCTGATTCAAAACACCCAGAACCGCGACGCCAAGGCGGTGCACCTTAAATTGGACGAACTGATTCGGGCCGTGAAGGGTGCACGGAACGCACTCGTTGATTTGGAAAAGCTATCTGACGATGAGCTAAAGAAGCTGGAGGAAGAGTTCGAGCGAATCCATAAGCACGCGAATCGCGCGGCCACCGCAGTCAGCGAGATCGCCTCAGAAAGTTCCGGTTAGGCCGCCTGCGGCTCCGGCTTCCGAGCCTCACCGGTTCGGATAAAGATTTTGCCGCTCGGGCAGAGGCGGAAGATTTCGCACTGCGTGCAATCAGGCTTGCGAGCGAAGCATCGCCGGCGCCCGTGCCAGATGAGCCAGTGGCTCCATTCCGTCCACACCTTCTGCGGCAGAAGCCTGATCAGATCCTGCTCGATCTTTTCCGGATCGCTGTTTTTCGTTAGGCGCAGCCGTTGTGAGACTCTGGTGACGTGAGTATCAACGACGATCCCCTCATTTTTCCCGAACGCATTTCCCAGAACGACGTTCGCGGTTTTGCGTCCAACGCCGGGCAGGTCGCACAACTCTTCCATCGTGGCGGGCACGTGGCCGCCATACTTCCCGGCAATCACTGCTGTCGCCGCCCGGATGCTCTTCGCCTTGTTCCGGAAAAAGCCGGTCGATTGAATGGCTTTCTCCAGCTCCGCCTGAGGCGCCCTGGCGTAGTCAGCAGCACGGCGATAGCGCTTGAACAGCCCCGGTGTAACCATGTTCACGCGTTTGTCGGTGCATTGGGCGGACAAAATCGTGGCCACCAGCAGCTCAAGCGGCGTCTTGAAAGTGAGTTCAGTGTGAGCTCCGGGATAAACTTCCGGCAGAACCTGCACCAGCTCGTTCGCCCGCTCCCGGACGGTCATGACTTCGTGACTAACGATTTGACGTACTGTTGTCCCTGTTTACTCAACTCGCGGGCGCGGCGAATCAGCCGCTGAGCCCAGACGAATTCTGTCCCGAGAACAGCGAGCCCGAGCAGAATGACGAGTGCTCCCGGCCCCGGAAGGAAGACGAGCAACAATCCGATCAGCACAATTGTTGTGCCGACGAGCGCAACCAAACTCCGCCGGATGACTGGATGAAGCTGATCCAACCCAACACGCCGGAAGAATCTCCGCAGCGGACTCACATCAGAACCATCGAGAAAACTCTAGCGGTGCGCAATTCGTTCTGGGAGGAATCAGCCGATCATCCGGCCGGCCATCCCCTCCTGATCATTCAGCGTATTGGGCCAGCTTGGATTCAAGCTGCGGTGGAACGTGGGCGACCAGAACAGCGTCGTCGGCCTCATAGCGGAGTTCCAATACATGTCCAACCCGATGAATCTCAGCAATTAGGGCTGATTCGCTGACCGGAATCCGAAATCGCGAACGCAGCCGCCATGCGCCGAGTGCGTCCTGAAGCGCACGGACCAAATTTCCCACGCCGGTGCCGGTTCGCGCCGAAATGGCAACGCTGCCCGGGAATCGTCTCAGATAGGATTGAACGTGCTCCGGATTTTCAACGGCATCCACTTTGTTGAAGACAATGACCGTTTGTTTCCCGAAAGCGTCCAGCTCCTTGATGACCGCATCAACCGCCATCATGTGTTCGTCGATACGGGCATGGCTTAGATCAACAACATGGATCAGCAGATCCGCTTCACTCACTTCCTCAAGGGTCGCTTTGAACGATTCAATCAATGTGTGCGGCAATTTGCGGAGAAATCCGACCGTATCGGTCAGCAGGACCCGCTGCTTGTTAGGCAGGGCGAAGCTGCGGGTGGTAGGATCGAGCGTAGCGAAAAGCCTGTCCTCGGTGACCACATCGGCGCCGGTGAGGAGGTTCAGCAAGGTTGATTTGCCGGCGTTTGTATATCCGACCACTGCCGCCACGGGCCATTGATGTCGTTTTCGCCCCTGACGCTGCACGGCCCGGGTCTTCCGAACTTCTTCTAGTTCGCGCTCTAAACGGGCGATTCGTTCCTGCACCCTCCGCCGGTCGACTTCCAGCTGCGTTTCGCCCGGCCCGCGAGTGCCGATACCACCCGTCTGACGCGACAAGTGATGCCACATTCTCGTTAAACGGGGCAGAAGATACTGCAACTGCGCCAGCTCGATCTGCAGTCGGCCTTCACGGCTTCGTGCCCGCTGGGCAAAGATGTCCAAAATCAGCTGCGTGCGATCGAGCACTTTACGCGATAACAGATTCTCCAGGTTTCGACCTTGCGCCGGCGAAAGCTCGTCATCGAAAATAACAGAGGTGACTTGCCGATGTTGGAAGGAATCTTTGATCAGCTCCGCTTTGCCTTTACCGATGTAATAGGGAGCAGTCGGCCGCTGCAATTTTTGCGTAACGGTATCGACTACCTCCGCGCCCGCGGAGCTGGCGAGTTCGCGCAATTCTTCCATGGAATCGCGCAAGTCCCACTTGGAGACTCCTTCTTTCTCGAGCCCAATCAGAAGCGCGCGCTCAGGTGTATTCTTCGGACGAATCTCAATCATTCACCATGCGCCGCGGCGAGTGCCTGGCGGACAACCCATTTGACTGCTTCGTTGTAATTCAGAAGCGATAGATTCAGCGGTTCAAAGGTAGTTTGATGACGGAACCAGGTCAACTGTCTTTTAGCATAACGGCGGGTGGCCTGCTGGATGGCGGCAATGCATTCGGCTAACGAGATCTGGCCTGACAAATGTTTTCGGATATCTCCTACCCCGATCATTTGCTCGGCGGTCGCGCTCAAACCACGACCGTTCTTCACTTCGTCAATCGCGCCGTTTCTCAACATCCCTTCCACCCGCTGGTTGATACGCTCGTAAAGCTGATCCCGGTCGCGAAAAACGAACACGCCGTGAGCAGACTTGTGGCAGCGGCCGCTGGCCGATCCGGGGGAGATCATTCGCGGCCCGCTAATGCCACTCTGATGTCCGTCGCCCCCTTCGTGGCATCGGCTTCCAGCCGATGTTCCGAGGATCTTGTGGTTGGCAGACTGCGTTCGCTGTTCTGGAACTGGTCGCTGGCCAAGGACTGCGATCTCAATTGCGCGGATCAATCTTCGCCGATTTTTCGTGTCTACTCGGGCGGCAGCTTGCGGATCGAGGCTACGCAGCTGTGTGCTCAGCTCCTCGGTGGTGACTTCCTTCAGCTGGCCGCGAAGTTCCGGATCCGCCGCAGGCAAATCCGCCAACCCATCAGTGAGACTCTTAATATATAGCCCGCTGCCGCCCACCACGACCGGCACCTTCCCCCGCCGGTTGATCTGGTCGATCACCGGCAGCGCCAGATCACGAAATCTGGCCGCATTCATCTGCTCGCTCAAGGCCACCGTCCCGACCAGGTGATGCGGCACTTTCCGCATTAGATCCAGACCCGGTTTGCCGGAAAGAACATCGAATCCTTCGTAGATCTGAAAGGCATCGGCGCCGATTACTTCAGCTCCGAGTTCAACCGCGACAT
>JBJMXE010000105.1:0-57389 GCA_045809745.1 Chthoniobacterales bacterium
CTTTTACGGGCGTTTGCCGGCTTTAGAAATGGCGATCCTGCTGCTTTGCCTGCTGTTCATTGGGCCAGGCAAATACAGCGTGGATAAAGGTTAAGGTAATTGGCAACGCTGTAGACGGGCGTCCAGCAAGCGATGCCTGACCAGACTACACCCGAGTTGCTACAATGGCGCCGAAGGCAGCGGCTCCCGATCTGCGTAGGGTCCAAAAGCGGGGACGAGTATCCAAACGGTGTCATCCTGAGCGAAGTCGAAGGACCTCTCCTACTTGCGTGACGTCACACTGCGCTTGAGAGGTCCCTCCAGTTCGGTCGGGATGACATAGCTATGCTTTGGAGGTGGCGGTTACTGATTGCTCTGGGCCATCCAGGTGGGATCCAACCACCTGCCGCCTGCGGCAGAAACCACTGACTCCGCAGGTTTGCCCTTTTGCCTAACCGCCGCCTTTTTTCTGCTCACTGATGATCAAGACCGGCATGTTCGCCTGTTTGACCATTTCCCCGACTTTCGGCACCTCTTCGGTTTTCAACTGAGCCCAATTTTTGAGCTGCTCATCCAGATTCGTGTTGAGCAGGCCGAACACTTCCATCTGCGGCTTTGTTGGCTCCTTATCGCCGGCATCAATCGCGTGGCTGAACGTGTCGAACCGCTCGTTCAACATGTTAGGGAAAGCCAGATTTGCTTCGGAACCTTTCATGTTTACCTGAATCAGCTTCTCTTCCACTTCGGACACGCGCTTGTCGAGATCGTCGGCCGCGACCAGCGCCGGCTTCAGCCTTTCGTCATCGCGGAATCGCTGGTGCAGATTCTTGATTTGCGTTTTCACCTCGCGGATTTCGTTCACCGCCTGATGCAGTTGCGAAATGCGATTGTTGACGTCGACCGACAGGGCGAACTGCTTCTGCAGCGCTGGTTCGGAACCCTTTGTGCGCGGATCCACCACAAGGTGTAATGGCTGGGTCTGCGATTTGCCGGCGACGGTTAGTTTTACCTGATATTCGCCCGGCAACGCGAGCGGACCCTTTGGCCCGTCCCCGGAATAGAACGCGCCGGGAATTTGAATGGGATCGTCGTAACGAAGATCCCAGGCGAACCGGTTCATGCCCTCGTTGGCGGGAATGGTTTTCGGGCGCTCAACTCGATCCGGCCATTCCGGAGGTTGTTCGTTCTCTTTCTTTTCCTTGCTGGAGAGATGCCTAACCACCGCCCCCTTGGCGTCGAGAATATCGAGCGTGATTTCATCTTTCGGAGCGGTCTTTAGATAGTAATCGATCATGGCACCGGCCGGCGGATTGTCGCCCACTGGCTGGCGACGATCGAATTCTGTGGGGTAATGCAGTCTCAGCGCCGTCTGCGGTTGATACAGGAGAACATCGGTGGGAGCGGCTTGCGGGTTGATCTGGCGCAGCGGGCTCAGATTATCCAGCACCCAGAAAGAGCGGCCATGAGTGGCCACTACCAGGTCATCGTCCTTTACCACCATATCATGAATCGGTGACGGCGGCAGGTTCAGCTGGAGCGGCTGCCAGTGCGCGCCGTCATCAAACGACATGAACACGCCCGTTTCCGTTCCGGCGTAGACCAGGCCTTTGCGTTTGGGATCAACTCGCACCGCGCGCACGTAGGCGCCTTCCGGAATTCCATTCACGATAGCGGTCCACGTCTTGCCCAGATCGTTAGTCTTGAAGATGTAAGGCTTGAAATCATCGAGCCGATGGCGATCCACTGCGACGTAGGCGGTGTTGGCGTCGTCTGGTGACGCATCAATAATGCTGACCGTGCTCCACTCCGGCATTTTCGGCGTCACGTTCGCCCAGTGCTGGCCACCGTCGGTGCTGACATGCACCAGGCCGTCGTCGGTTCCGGCCCACAGCGTGCCTTCTTTTACCGGCGATTCCGCCAATGCGAAAACGGTGTCGTAATATTCAACCGAAGTGATGTCGTTAGTCAGCGGACCACCGCTTGGCTTTTGTTTGGATTTATCGTTTCGGGTGAGATCGCCGCTGATTTCGCTCCAGCTCTGGCCATGATCGGTGGATTTGAATACGCACTCGGCTGCGGTGTAGATCACGTCCGGGTTATGCGGCGAGAGAACCAGCGGCGATACCCATTGAAAGCGGTGTTTCAAATTCTCTGCACCGTGTCCCGAGTTATCGAGCGGATACGGACTAACGTCCTGGACCTCTTCTCGTGATTTATCGTAGCGGGTGAGAAAACCTTCATTGTTAGAGTACATGACGTGCCAGTCCCGGGGATCGGGGATAACGAACCCGCATTCGCCGCCGCCGGCCGGGAACCAATCGCCGGCGCCAATCGCGCCCCAATCGGTCCGGCTGGCGATGCACACGTTCGAATTGTCCTGTTGCGCGCCGTAAATGTGATACGGGAACGCGTTGTCTACGGCGACGTGATAGAACTGCGCGGTCGGCTGATTGTTCTGTGTGGTCCAGGTCTTGCCGCCATCGATTGAAATAGTCGCTCCACCGTCGCTGGTATTCGCGATTCGATTCGGATTGGTCGGATCAATCCACAAACAATGATGATCACCATGCCGGGCCGGCAAAAGGTTGAATGTTTTGCCACCGTCCACCGACCGGAACGCGCCGGTATTCAAAACGTAAACTGTGTCAGGCGATTTGGGATCAGCGTAGATCTTGCTGAAGTACCACGCGCGTTGACGAAATCGGCCATCATCGTTGATGCGGCTCCAGGTCTGTCCGGCGTCGTCCGAGCGGTAGATGCCTCCCTCCTTGGCTTCGATGATCGCATAGACGCGGTTGGAATCTGCTCCGGAAACGCTGATACCGATTCGTCCGAGGATTCCGTCGGGCAGGCCGTTCCCTTCCAAATGTTTCCAGGTAACACCATTGTCTTCAGACCGATAAAGGCCGCTGCCGGGGCCGCCACTGGAGAAGAACCATGGTTGCCTTCGGGCCTGCCAGAGCGACGCGAAAACAATGTTCGGATTGTGCGGATCGAAAACGACATCGATTCCGCCAGTGTTCTCGTCCTTACTCAAAACCTTCGTCCATGTCTTGCCGCCGTCAGCAGTGCGAAAAATTCCGCGCTCCTGGTTAGGCCCAAATGCGTGCCCCAGCGCCGCCACCAGGACCACGTCGGCATTGCGCGGATCCACGATCAACGCGCCGATGTTTCGAGTATCTCTCAAACCGATGTTCTTCCATGACCTGCCCGCGTCGCTCGATTTGTAAACGCCGGTCCCGTAGGTCGTGTTTCCGCGAATCGCCGCTTCGCCGGTTCCGGCATAAATGACGTTATGATCGGACTGCGCTATCCCGAGAGCTCCGATGGAAGAAATATCCTGCTTGTCGAAGGTCGGCAGCCACGTCGCTCCGCCGTCAGTCGTTTTCCACACGCCGCCCGCGGCTGAGCCGAAATAATAAACATCCGGTTCACCGACCACACCTTCGATGGCCAGTGCGCGACCGCCACGGAACGGCCCGATCTGTCGCCACTGCATGCCTTTGAACAGCTTTTCATCCACAGTCCCGGGTGGGACCGGCTTAGTTGACGCGGCGCCGTTGGATGCCGAGGCAGAAGGTGTCGGGCTGGCCGCGAGAGCGCTCGACGCGAACAGGACGTAAACCGACAACAAAATGCGAGCAACGAACGTGGGCCAAGCCGAGCGGGTAATCATCCGCTTAAGGTGAGAAAGTTGAGCACAGGTTCAACTACATAATGCAGCGGCGTTGGCGCCGTGGCCGATTAGTTGGATTTTTCGAGCTGCCGATGGGCCGCTATAATATAGGCGGTCATCGCCTCGCGGTCGGGCGGCTTCAAACCGGCACGATCTGCCATCCAGTTCACGATGCGTGGCCATCGATCTTCCGGATAACGCCGAATTGCTGGCAGGACGTGGCACTCAACGCACCGGGAAACGAACAGGTGTCTTCCCCGTTCCAGAGTTGCCGTATTTCGCGCGGAATCGCTACTCAAGCTTGTCAACGCGGGCGTCACCGGCGGTGCGGCATTGTTCGGGCCCGATTGGCATCCCGCCATCAAACAGGCGATGCCGAGGATCGCGGCGTGAATGCGAATCTTCGCGGTTAGAAGCCAACCCCAAAAATCGTGCGCCATTGGAAATCAGCCTCGTCCGCGGTGTCAGTTGCCTGCGCCAGCAGGCTGCTGGTGACGAACCAACGTCCCTGTCGATAGGAGACGTTAGGCCCGATGAAAAAGTTTTGGAGATACTCGCTGGTGTGCCATCCCGGCAGAACCACCTCGTGTAGCATCTCCAATCCAACCGACGTCCGTGGATTGATTTCGTAGCTCGCGCCTATGGCCTGGCTGATTTCTCCTTCGTGTTCAGCCAGACCGATTCCCGACCAAACGGCTTCCAGGGTCGCATTGTAGGCGAGGATCCACCGTCCAATATTCTTCTGGAGAATGATTTTCGATTCCCACTCGAATAGCCGGTAACCGCCCTTGTATTCCTGGTAGACCGACACTGCGACCGGATCGACGACCGGGTTCGTGAAATTGTAGATCAACTCCACTGCCGAATCCTGATAAACAGTTCCGGATCGATCCGCACTATGTTGATAAAACCAGTCGGAAAGATACACACTGGCTTGAAATCGATCGGTTAGGCCAATTTCCAGTTCGTGACGGAAGGCAACTTCGTCAGCGTCTGCCGGATTGGTGGTGCGGTTCCAGGAAACCCAGTTTTCCATCTCCACGCTGCCAGCCGCCGATGTAGGCGCTTCATAGACGAAGCCGAAATGCCGAACGCCCGCCACGGCGTCGAACGCGATCAGGAGCAAAACGACAATGATCAGACGCATCGGCCGAGATTGGCAAGCCCCCCGCCAGTCGATCAGGAGACGGTCTCCAACCGTTCCATGATCGGCGCGTGTGTTTCCGGTGTGCCGGTTGTTGCCTCGCGCGCGAATCTGTCCGTCACCTGGAAATAACGGGCCGCGTAGTAGGAACCGATCACCAGCACGGCGGCGAGGGCCTGACCGATCAAACCTTCATAATTCGGGAATAAGGCGAACCACATTCCCGCCCACCCTGGAATAACGGCCGCCAATCCGGGGATGTCCGTCTTCGACATCCAGCCTGCGAGCTGCATCTCCTGAACCTGCTCGCCCACCATTACCAGCAGGACCACACCCAAAAGAACACCCGTCGTCACCAGCATCCGGCGGTAAGGCAAACGTTGTTGCAGAACGAAGGTGATGATCGCCACGATGCCGGTTAGGCTAAGGCCGAGCAAAGCACCTTTGAATACCACCGCGCCGCCGAGCCGCAGATTGTAGCTTTGCAGGAACAACACGACCTCGAAGCCTTCGCGGTACAACGACGTAAATCCAAGAAGAACCAGTCCCCAGATGAGCCCGGTCCGGGTGATTTCCGCCGCGCTGGCATTTTCGGTTAGCGATTTTCGACGACGATTATGCGCTCGGATCCAGCCGCCCCAGTAAATCTTGTGGAAGAACCAGTTCATGATCACGAGCAACACCACGATGGCCAGCAACCCGGTTGCGGCTTGCAGGTCGAGAGCAGGAACGCTTTCGCTGAGCTGACCAACGATGCCAGTGGCAACGAACCAGGTCACCAGCGTGGCGCCGAAAGCGAGTCCGGCACCGGCTGCAACAGGGTGCCGATGGGACTTGGTCGGGCCCGCCATGCTGGCAGTGATAGCGGCCAGGACCAGGATGCATTCCAAGCCTTCCCGAAAAACCAGAACGCCGATGTCTACCGAAGCGACTGTCGCACTCGCCTGCGGTCGCAATGGATCGGGGTTTCCATGTTCGCTGAATCCCTGCCACACCATAACCGCCAGAACTCCGATCGCAGCGCAAAAAAGCGCCACTTGCACCAATGTCCAGCCGGCAATCCGGTAACGGCCAACTCTCATACCATGAAAGATCGGCCCGTGATCATGTCAGGATCGTAACACGCCGCCAAAGGCCGTGCTGCCGGTCACTTGCGTTTTTTTAGCGGCAACTTGCGCGAAAGTAGCTCTGGGCTGGGGGCCACCTGTTGTGATTTGCCCTGTTAAGCGTAATTTTGCCTGTGCGACGCGTCTCCGGATTTACCCTGATCGAGATCGTTCTGACGGTCTGCATCATGATGCTGGTCCTGCTTCTGGCAGTGCCCAGCCTGAACGGCGTACTGAAGGACCGACGTCTTCGGCAGTCCCTCGATCGATTTAATACGCTGGTCAGCAAAGCGCGCGAACAGAGCATCACAGAGCACCGACCTTATCTGTTGATCGTAGGCAATAAGTCAGTTGAGGTTCGCCCGGAGGTGATTAGCAAGGATGACGAGCCGGAACCCGTTGCCGACCTGCCTTTGAGTGATCGCGACTCGATCAAAATCACTTTTCCAGCAGCCATGATTAAACAGCCGCCAGCTGAGTGGGTCTTTTGGCCATCAGGGGTTTGCGAACCGGCGATCGTCGATTACCTGGGTCGCAGCGGTCTGTGGCGGGTCACTTACTCGGCGTTGAATGCCCAGCCGGAGATAACGCAGTATGCACCGCGATAACGTCCCTCTTCGAGTGATGTCCAACCAGGAGCGCCCGCGGCGTCGCCCCCGACTGAGTCGCCGTGGGTTCGCCCTTTATGAAGTACTCATCGGAGTCGCGATTTTCGCCATCGGAGTCTTCGCGCTCGGTCGTTCAGTGGAAAATTGTATTACCGCCACCGGTCTTGCTGCGGAGGACAGTCGGATCCGCCAGATTCTGGCGAATCGGATGGCCGAAATCCAGGCCTCGCCGGGTGTGCCGGACGCGGCCAAAGAGTCGAAGCTCGATACCGGTTACGGTGTGGTAAAGCTGATCCAAAAAACCGCTCCTGCCCAATTAACTGAAGAGGATGGAGTGGAGCTTAACGGGGTAAACCTTGTGACCTTGAAAGCCGAGTGGGAAAAACGAGGGGTCACCCAGTCGGAATCTGTTCAATTTTATGTTTATCGTGCCGGTTAGGCGAAAACGTGGCGGCGCGTTTACGCTGCTCGAGATCATGTTGGCCGTTGCCATCATGGCATTGATGTCGATCGCCATTTATCGCTTCGTGCAATCGAATATCGTGGCTTTGCGTGTGTCGTCACAAGCCAGCGCGGCGGACGAGCGCTATGATGCTTTGCGTGATTTGCTAACCGCTCAGCTTCAAAGTCTGCCTGCCGGTTCCGGGGCCCTCATCGGCGACCCGTTAAAACTGAATGATCGATCACGCGATGAGCTGAGATGGATTTCGGGCCCCGGCCAGGGCGTTCTTACTCGTTATGCCCCGACTGATTTCACTGTCGCGCTGCGATTGCAAACAGATCCCAAGGACAGCAGTCGGTTTGACCTCGGGCTCCTCCGAAAACCAAAGGATGACCACTCTTACAGCGATGTGCATGAAAGCTGGGTTCCGCTGGTGGACGACGTCAAGAGTCTGCAAATCCGATATTTCGATTCGCGGCTCAACGTGTGGGTGACGCGTTGGAGCGACACCGTGACCCTGCCGCGGTTAGTGAAATTCACGATCGAACGCAGTGATGCAAATGTGCCGTGGGAGGCCATTATCCCGCTCGGCCGAACTCCGCTATGAACAATCGTGGCAGAGTATTCTGGCGGTGGAAAAAGGCGCACGGTGCTACACTGATGCTGGCTTTGTGGGCGCTGTTCCTGCTCAGCGCGATGGTGATTTCCTGGGCCCTTGATATCAACAGCCGCCTAACAACAGCCGGCAGAGCGAACCGCATTATGGAGGCGGAAGCGCTGGCCTGCTCGGGCGCGGAAGTGGCCCTCCATCCTTATATCAAGCCCGATTCGCCAAATTTGGTAGGCGAGATCGGCAGTCGCGGAACTTACGAAGCTCGTATTACGGGCGAAGGTGGGCGATTGAATCTAAACTGGCTGCTGGCGGGCGAAGATCCGGCCCGGCTTGAGATCCTCCGAAAATATCTGGAGAACAAGGGTATCGATTTAAACGAACGAGATCGGATGATCGATTGTCTGCTGGATTGGGTGGATCCGGATAATCTGGTCCGCTTGAACGGCGCCGAAGATGGTCCCAACTACCATCCCCAAAACACTCTGCTTACACGCATCGATCAGCTCAAAAAGGTAAAAGGCTGGGAACAGTTCACCTCATCTTCTGACTGGGATGACGAGTTAACGTTAAACAGCGCCGGGCCAATTGATCTACTGTGGGCATCGCGCGACGTCCTACTGGCTCTTCCCGGAATGACAGAACCCATCGTAGACCAATTCCTTCAAGTCCGCCGGGGCGCGGATGGTATCGATGGAACTCAGGATGACGCCCAGTTTAAGACGCTCGACGAGGTACGATCTGCGCTCGGATTTTCGCAGGAACAGTTTCAGGAGCTGGCCAGTCTGGTTGGCTTCAAGGATCAGGTGTTCCGAATCGTTAGTGTCGGCAAGTCGGCGGATGTGGAACGCACCGTACAGATGGTGGTGCGCAAAATCGGTAATCGGCCGCAACTGATTACCTGGAGGGAGCTGTAGTATCGAAACTCCGGAAGCCAAATCAGTGTTCCTGTTGCCGGGGGCTCATGGCTGGAACGTCCTGCGTTCGGCCGATCAAAATGGGACCTGGGATGTGCGGGCGGTTGCCAATCTGGAAGAAGCCGTGCTTCTGCTCCGCGCTGAAGACAACCTCATTCTCGGTTTGCCGGTGACTGCTGTGCTCGCTCAGCGGTTTCATTTGCCCACCGTCGACCAGTCGGAGTTTCCCGAAATGGTGCGCATTCAGATCGAGAAAGCGCTTCCGTTTTCGGCCGATGAACTGACCAGCGATTTTGAAGTGATCGAGCAAAACGAAAATGGAAGCGTCGTTTCCGCGGTAGCGGTTAGGAACGAGCAGCTTGCTCAACTGGCGGCGCCGCTACTCGATCGCGGTTATATCCCGACCCAGATCACGGTCTACGCATCGCAACGCGCCAGCACCCATGCGCCCGAAGGTCGCGCCCTTTTGATATATCCGGAAGGCGAACAGCTGGTTTCCGCGGTAACGGAGAACGGTAAGGTCAGTCTCACCCGAACGATGGAAGGGGTTGAACCCCAGCATCTGCACAGTGACCTGCCGCAGCTGACGCTCAGCGCCGAGTTGCAGGGAATTCCCGGCGTGTTCCCTAACGTTTTTCTGGACGAGAGCTGCTATGAATTGCGTGACACCGTTCAGGATATTCTCACCAGTCGGCCAGAGCTCGTCGGTGTGGAGATGCCTCCGGCGTCAGTTAAGCTAAATTTGCTTCCGCAGAGCTGGCGCGATCGCAAAGCGCAGCTGGCCCGACGCGGAGAATGGCGCAAACGACTTGTCTGGGCAGGTGGTGCGTATGCCGGAATTTTTCTCCTGTCGTTGCTTTATCTTGGATTCACCCAATTCCCGATCGGCCGGCTCGATCGCGCCATTGCCCAGGATGCTCCTAAGATTGAATTTGTGCGCGCGGCTGAAGCCAACTGGAAATCGCTGGCGCCGGCACTGGACGCTCGCTACTACCCGGTCGAGATCCTCCTCCATCTCTACGAGAGTCTTCCGTCTCAGGATGTTCGGATCACCACTTATAACCAATCAGCGCGGCAAATCTCGGTAGACGGGGAGGCAAATACCGCGGCGCTGGCTTACCAATTCGCCGATAAGGTGAAGAAGAATTCCCAACTTCAGGTCTTTCAGTTCACCATGGCCGATCCTCGTATTCTGCCTAACGGCCATGCCCAGTTTCGGCTGGAGGGCCGCCCGAAATGACCTTACCGGCCTGGTTCGCGCGGATGAATCGCCGGGAGCGCCTGCTTTCGACGAGTGTGGCGGCAGTCGTGTTCGCGCTGATTAACCTTTTCCTTTGGAACTGGGTGCTCGGCGCTGTTGGTCACGCCCGCGAGGAACTTGTTCAGAGAAAATCGATTCGCAAAGAGCAGGAAATTTTTGTCAAAGAGCGTGACCTTTGGACGCAAAGGGAACAGTGGCTCCAGCAGCATCAGCCCGCGTTCAACGGCGCCAGTGAAGCATCGACTCTGTTGGAACAGCAGCTCAAGCCGGTAGCGGCTAAATACAATGTTCTCCTCGATAATCCGCAGATCGGCTCGGGCGAAACAACTCCGAGTCATCAAACGGTCTGGGCTTCGGTGGATACCAAGAGCGACTGGCCGTCGCTGGTGCATTTCCTATATGACGTTCAAGGTCCGGAAGCGTTTGTCGTTTTCGAAAACGTAACCATGTCGGTGGACAGCAGCGATCCAACAAAGATGCACGGTAAATTCAAAGTAGCGCGCTGGTTTGCTCCGGCGCTGCCGAGAAAGAGCTAAAATGAAATCGTTAGGTTTGCGATCATTGGGCGCAGCGATCCTGATGTTCACCGCGCTGTTTGGCACGGGCACGATTCGGGCCAGCGATGTAGTTCCAAAACGAACGGAGTTCGCCCGCTATCAAACGATGCTCGAGCATTCGCCTTTTGCCGTTGCTACTGCGGTTGCTCTACCCGCCGCCACTCCCAGCTTTGCCAAGGATCTTTACATCGCGAATGCCGCCCGCTCGCCAGAAGGAGATCTGGTTACCATTGCCTCGGCCAGCGACAAAAATTTCAAGGAGTACCTCAGCACGAAAGAGCCTAACATTCACGGTTACGCGATTGCGAATATCGAATGGTCGGATCGCATGGGCGCAACCAAAGTAACGATCAGCAAGGACGGACAGTTTGCGAGCGTCACATTCAATCAGGCGTTGTTGTCGGTGAATCCCGGGTCGGCCGGCAGTGTTCCGGGGCCCGGTTTCATTCAACCCCAACCGCAGGTCCCGGCGCCAGTCGTTTACCCGCCTGGGCAGAATGTTGCCCCGACGCCAGTTGGAAGGCCCGCAATACCAACGGTCCCGACGCCGCCGCCGCGGATTCGTGGAATGATTCAGCGAAACCCCAGTGTCGCAGTTCCGCCTGCCGGAGTTGTCGCTACGCCCCCGCCACAACCTCCGGTCAATAACGTGCCGGAGGACGATTAGCGGGATCTGGGATCGCGATTACTGCCCCCAGTCGTCGTCTGCCGTTCCAGGAAGTCGGTCCGGACCAGCTGAATAAAGGTCGTAACCCCCCGGATTTTTGACGCCCGGATTCTTGTAAATGTAATCATTGTGGTAGGGGTCTTTGGGAACCGAGTCGAGAAACTGCATCCAGCGTGCAGGGGTTGGATCCGTTGTCGGGCGCGCTACTAAGGCCTGCAGTCCTTGTTCCGTACTCGGCATGAAGCCGTTCATGCTCTCATAGGCTTTAAGCTGGATGCCGATTGTGCGTAAGTCGGCTTGAACGGCCACCGACTTACTCATCTCGAGGTTGCCTTTGAGTTTGAATATGGCCAGGCTCAACAAGACTGCGATGATCGAAACGACGATCATAATCTCGAGAAGGGTGAAACCTTTTTCTTGTTTCTTCATATCATGTCTAATGACGCTGCATCAGCGTCAGGAGTTCAAATTTCGACGGTCTGCCCGCTTTCGCAACCTGGCACGGAGCTGGAATAATGCCGGTGCCGCGGACAAGAAGACGTGAGATAGTAGAAGATTACTGCGCCGGTTGCAGCAGGTAATCGGCTTTATCCCACAGATACTTCAGTTCGATCTGCGTGGCCCGGATTGCAGCGGTGCCGCTTTCGCCACCGTTCACTACAATGATGTCGTTGTTGCCGGATTTCAGCAGATCAGCCGGGACAACTTTCTGCGCCCGCAGCCAGCCGGTATAGTGGAAGTTCATCTTCTTCACCAGCGATTCCGTTTGGCCGCGGAATCCCGGATCAGCCAGCTCCGGCAAAATGAGTGTCGCCGGTCCGACGTTCTGACCGTTGACGTACACCTCCGGTGGCGTGTCGATCCGGGGATTGGCTACTTCAAATGTTAGCAGAGCGAGCAGAGGCTCGGATTCGATGCCGAACCGGAATGCGGCGCCTTCCGGAAGGGTCGTGCCGATCCGGATTGTCTCCGGCGATAACGTTGCTTTGACGGCCCCGAATTGTTCGATGTCCTGCGCCGGCGCGTGCAGCGGCGGCATCGAAGAGAACGGCTCAGGAATGACGTCACGATGTGGAGCATGAGCCGGATGAACAACTTCACTGCTGGTCATCCAATCGATGTAAGCTCCTCGCACGGTCTTACCGTCTCCCGGGACTTCGATATCGATTGCCGAAAGATTTGCCACCGGGATGATGACCGAGTCTGAGCTCGGAAGTTCAACTCCTGAACCGAGTTCGCCTGACCGCAACACCTGGGTTCCCGATTCGTCCCACGCCACCAGTTCCGGATGCGCTGTCGCTTTATCGTCGAAGAATAAACGGAAGAAAAGCAGATGATAATCGCCGGCTGGCCTAACGACCCGGATACGGAACGTTGTCTTGGCCGTGGGACTCTTGTCCCGCGGCGGAATCATGCCGACCGCTTCAATCCACTCGGGCGCCGCCTGTGGTTTGGCGTTAGCCGCGGCATTCTGCCGCAGGTCGAGCCAGGCACTGCTCGGGAGCGGTTGCGCGACCGAGGCAGGCTGTAGCGATGGCGCAAGGCCGTCGGTATATGCTTCCTGCGCGCGAAGTGACGACGTTACGACCGCGAGAAGAAGGAACGCGATGCACCGATTAGACATGCTTAATCGGAACACAATGTAGATTATCGCGCTCGCAATTGCAAGCTGTGTGTCATCTCGAACACAGCGGAAAGCACGCTGTAGACGACAAAACCCACAACCAGCGCGATCAACACGATGATGAATGGCGGAATTATCTGCGAAATGACCGCCACCGTACGATCCAGTTCCCGTTCGTAGACATCGGCGATTGTTTGCATTGTTTCAGCAAAGTGCCCGGTCTGTTCGCCCACGGCCATCATGTCGGTGAACAGTTCCGGGAACAAATGCTGCGCGGCTAACGCGCTCGAAAGTGTGGCACCGTCAATCACCGACCGGCGCACCTCGAGGAGCTTTGCTTCCAAATAACGGTTGCCGGTGATTTCCGTCACCAGTTCCAACGCTCGCAAAAGCGTGATGCCGTTTTGCATTAGCGTCCCCAGCGTCCTGGAAAATTGCGCATAATAGCGGTGGCGAACGATCCGCCCGTAGCCGGGGAAACCGAGCCGTACCCGGTCCCATGTGATCCGTCCTTCCGGAGTTTGCACCCACGAGCGAAAGCCCACACTGATTCCAACGCCAATCAGAATGCCTAACCACCACCAGTGGGTAATCAGCTGATTCAGCTGCAACAGAATTCGGGTCGGCAGCGGCAGCGTTCCGCCATTCTGCGACATGAACCCGGTGAGCTGCGGCACCATGAAGGTGATAAAAATTGTGATCAGGCCGACCCCGGCCAAAGCCAGAATAGCCGGATAAATCAGCGCCTGTTGCACCCGGTCCCTTAACTCTTTGGTTTGGGTCAGGTGTTTGACCAGCCGGTGCAGGATGTCCGGCAATGCGCCGCTTGCTTCGCCGGCCGCAACCATGTTCACGTAGAGTGCCGGGAACACGCGTGGGTATTCGCGCAACGATTGAGAGAAGCTTCGGCCATCAACCAGTGACTGGTGCAGTCCCTGGGTCATCTGTTGAACGCGCGGCTGCTTAAGGCGTTTCTCCAGGATCGACAAGCCCTCGTCCAGGGTCATTCCGGCGTTCAACAGGTGCGCCAATTGTTCGGTGAACAGCAGCAACTGACCGTGCGGAACTTTGAGGGTGTGACTCGGCGGGCGGGATGACGTCCTCGCCGTAGTTGCAGCAGGAGTACTTCCATTCCGGCCCTTCGGCGGCGAAATCACCGCCTCAATCTTGATGGGGATACACCGCTGCTGCTCAATTTGACGGATGGCCACGGCGCGGTCGGCGCAATCGAGGACTCCTTCTACGAGGCCGCCCTGGGGATTACGGGCGCGATAAGCGAATTGTGGCATGGGGAGCAGAACAGTAATTCTAAATTAGCAATTCGAAAGCCTCGGACTCAAGTCCGCGAGCGAATTCTAGCTTTTATAACGTTTTTCCACTCCCAACCGGCTTGGGTAGCGATACCATGGCAACCACTCTTCTTCAGCCGGTTCGCAAGACCATGGCGGTCCGCATCTTACATAAGAAATGGATTGCCCTTCGTGGCACGTTTGATGCACAATCCTATTGTGATTATGAAACGCGCGACAAACGGCCTCCTGTGTCTGGCGTTCTTATTGATCCTCAGCTCCCCTGCGCATGCCATTCTGCGGCCGCGCTATCCAATGAGAGCTATGATGCCGTACGCCGGCGGGGAATCGATCAGAATACCAGTCTCGAAGCCACCCCCATCAGTCCGCAGATAAGTTCGCCGCAACGAAAGCAGTTGCTCGCCACCGGCGAACCATCTCCAAGAGGCGCTCGATATCGACGGCAGACGTCACGCCTGTTAGCGAGATCCTCGTCCTCCGTGGCCCCCGGGTGAAAACATTCGTGTCCATCGGTGCCTGCCGCGCCATAGCCTTCAGCAAAGGCATTTCCATTGGCGGTTAGAGTGTTCTCCTGTTCTGTGCCTCCGCCAGCCCGCGGTTAGGCAAAGCTTCGCAGCTGGTATCCGCCGCATCCTCGTGACATGATTCGCGCCATATGGAGTTTCGAAAGTTCGAAGGGCCGTTCAACGACGCCGAAGGGCTCAGCCTTCGCGATCTTTTCTGCAGCGAACGCCTCATCCTTGACCTAATCGAGTGTAAACGGATCAAACCTCCCGACGCGCCTCCAGCCGGCGTCAGCGAAGGCGAATATTACACGCTCGAGCCCACGGAAGAATCGCGGGTCTGGCGACTAACGTATGATCCGCCGTTTGGGGTCAAGCTTCGCGGACCCAGTTTGGAACTCAGGAAAGAATCCACAATCAACCTCACTGCACCGTGCATGTTTTCGGAAAAATCCCAATGGATCGACGAATTTAACTTCGGTCCACAACTCGCCGGATTCCTTCCCACTCACTACATTTTCGTCCTAACCGATCATTATGTGGAAATTCTCGCCGACGGAAATCCTGTCATTCAACAACTCGAGAATACCGTGCGCTCGTGACCACCAGTTAACGAAGGCGTACGAATTGTTTTTGCCGGCAGCAGCCGTCGCAAGAGAAGAACGTCAATCAAACCGACAACTGCCGAGTGAGCCGAAATTTAGGGTAGCGGGCGCCGGCCGGAGTGCAGCCCACGAATAACAATTCGAGCATGTTTGAACCCGATCAGCGCGCCGCACAACAGGGCGACAATCAGCGCCGGATCGAGTTCCGGAACGGGTATCGCCAGCGGCGTCACTTCATAGAAGCCGTTGCCGAGATCAAGCACCACTGCCCCATCATAACCGGTGAAGATAAATTGGCTCAGGTACGCCGTGGGATCGGTATTGAAGATGAGCCGATCCGTAGTTGCATCTCCGATGGTATTTACCGTGCCCGTCCAGTTATTGACGGTAAGAACGCTGCTTCCGGGAGTGAAATCGGCGAAGGATAACGTGCCCGCGCCGCCGGTGAAGTCGACCAGAGAATTTCCGGTTAACGTCAGCAATCCCATGCCGGCCGCGCTGGCGCTTCCTTCGCTGAAGCCGCCGCTCAAAAATGAGCCGCCGGCGAGTGTGATCAAAGCAGCGTTATTAATCTGATTGTTGGCGCCAAGAATGAAGCTGGCGTTCATTTCGATACTTAGCGATATGGTGCTGCCGAAGGCCGAGCCGGCACCTGCCGCTGCCACCACCGTGCCGGCGGCGATTCGCGTGCTGCCGCTAAAGGTTCCGTCACCGGCGGCCACGAAGGTGCCGGTTCCAGTCTTGGTTAGGCTACCGGAGCCACTGAGCGTGCCGTTGTTAGTGAAAGTCTGTCCGGGGTCTACCTGCACGGTGCTGGTTGCGTCGGACAATATCAGTGAGTGATTCGAAGCGACGGTGGACGTGGCATTGAGAACTCCGGCGCCAATGGTGACTGCGCTAATGCCGCTTCCGAGACTGGAAGCGTTGTTGATTGCCACTGTGCCGCTATTGATCGTGGTCGTGCCGCTGTAAGTATTCGTCCCGAATAGATTCAATGTGCCGGTGCCAGTCTTAACGACAGATCCGATGCCACCGATAGCGCCGTTCATCCCGTAAGTGGCGTTGCCATCTACCTGAATCGTGCTGGCCGCGTCGGTGACCGTGACCGAACGCGATGTCTGGACGTCACCCAACACCTCGAGTGTTGCATTCCCGATGCTAACAGTGCCGCTGGCGGCGCCGAGACTCGCATCGGTATCGATCTGCACCGTGCCGCCGTTTAGGTAACTGCCGCCGGAGTAGGTATTCGATCCGGTGAGCTGCAATGTGCCCGCGCCAGTCTTTGAAAGGCTCCCGCTACCCTGCACGATACCGCTCTGACTTTCCAGCAACCCGGCTAGAACGTCGAACGTGCCGCCGCCGACCGTCGCGGGCCCACCGGTTCCGCCCAGCGTGACAGTGCGGGAGCTATCGACGCTTCCGGTTGCCTGGTAAATGGCGTCATTATTGATTGTTAGGCCGGTGCTGTTCAATCCGAGCTCCGATGAATCATCAATACTCAACGTGCCGTTATTGATAACCGTGCCGCCACCGTAATTGTTTGACGTGTTGGTTAAAACAAGTGTTCCGTCGCCGGCCTTGACCAATGTGCCCGCGCCCGTCAACAGGCCGTCGATGGTCAGCGTGTTTACATGTGAACCCGGTGCCACCGGAGCGCCACCAGCGCCGAAACTACTGTTTGTGTCAGCGAAATCCTTTACCTCGATCGTATCGTTGCCGCTAACGAGGTTGATCTGGCGACTAGTGGAGAAGGTCGCGAGCACTGGACTTCCCGGGCTGGCGCCATAGTTATCCAAGCCATCTTCGACTCGAAGAGTTGCGCCATTATTTATGTAAATCTGATTTGAGGAAGAGCCGAGGTTTTCATCGCGGCTGACGCTCAGAACACCGCCGGCAATCGTGACGTCCCCGTCGAAAGTATTGGTGCCGCCAAGACCGATCGTGCCATCCCCGGTTTTGGTGAATCCACCCCCCTGGCCGCTCACATTGGCAATAGGACCATTCAGGAAGTTGGTGATGCCGGAATTATCGAATACCGCTCCGCCGCTGCCGATCAGGAAGCCTCTCCCGGGATAACCATTGTAAGCAGCCACGAACCTCAAAGTAGCCGCGTTATCAATCGTTAGGGCGGAAGAAAACGGATCCGCCAGGTTCGCTTGCGTCCCGAGCGAGGCGCTGTTTGAGACGACGAGGACTCCATTGTGTAGATAGGTGCCGCCATTGTACGTGTTCGCGCCGAACAACTCGAGAGTGCCTGCACCATCCTTCATCAGCCGACCGCCGCTGATTACACTGCCAGCGCCCTCGGTTAATGTCGTGCCGGACGTCACATTAATGATCCCGGAGACCGCGTTGCCATCGGGCTGATTGCTTCCACCGGTCACCCCGAGATTGATTGCGTTCGGCAGCGACATCGTGCTGGTCGTAGCCAGCACCGCGCCGCCACTCAAGGTCAGTGATCCGCTGCCGAGATTCGAAAGGCTGGACACGCTTAAGATGCTGCCGTTCCCGCCACTGATTGAAGTTCCTCCAGAATAGGTGTTCGTGCCGGTAAGCGTCAAAATGCCGTCGCCGATTTTTGCCAGCGAGCCGGCCCCGCTAATCGTGCCGTCAATCTGCGCGGCGTTGTTGTTTGTGTCGATCGTGCCGACGCCGTTCAGAACTATTGAACGAGCCGTCGCAAAACCGCTGGCAAACACGAGAGCGCCGCCATTGAACGTAATGCTGTTGGCAGCATTGCCGAGGTTTGCGTCACTATTCCACTCCAGTTGCCCGGCGTTTATCGTAACTGTCTGCCCGGCACCGCCGAAAGTATTTGCGCCGGTTAGGGTCAATGTGCCGTTGCCGCTCTTAGCGATCGAGCCGCCTCCACTGATGACGCCATCAAACTGTGAACTGAGACCATTGGGACCGCCAATGGTCAGGGTGCCCCCGGTCGCGGTAACAACACTTCCGCCGCCCGCCAGCGACCCGACGATGTCAGAGTTCGCGCCGATGTTAAAGGTACCGTCCACCATCAGGCTGGCCAGATCGGAAATTTGATTGGAAGCGAGTAGATTGGTGATGGATCCAGGGTCGATCTCCAATCCGCCGCTACCGATGGCGTCAACCCCGGACGTTTTGTTCAGATTCAGCGTTCCGCTGCTTACGGTAGTTAGGCCGGTGTAAGTATTGGCAGTTGTGCCGGACAGTGTCACCGAGCCTGGTCCCGTCAAAACGACAGCGCGTGATCCGCCGGTCTCGCCAATGGAGCCGCCAAGCGTCAACCCGGTGCCGGTGTCAGCAAAAATGTTGAGGTCGTTCGCCAGCGTAATCGGTGCGGTGATTATGTGTGAACCGGTCAGGACACTAATCCCGGCCGTGCCGCCGTTGTTCATCGTCAGGCCGTGGCCCGCAACCCCATCGTCGGCGACCGTATAGGTATTTACGTTATCGAACGTAATGGTTCCGACGGTATAAGCGCCATCTACGGTTGCGGTGCGGGGCTGGTTAATCAGGCCGAGGAAGTTGGCGGCCGCTCCTGCCGCGTTTGGCGGAACGTTACTCGTCCAATTCGAGGGCACACTCCAGTTGCCGGAAGCGTCGTTCGCCCACTGGTTATCGATACTCGAAACAATCAGGTCGATGGACGTGTTCGCCTGATTATTCGAAAGCGAGAAGAGCAGGTTGCCGCCAGGCATGCTACCTAACGAGAGATTGGCGATGCTGGAGAGGGCGGCACCGTTGTAATCGAAGAGGTGGTATGTGCCGGCGGCCAGGCCGCCTGCATTGGCAATGTTTACAGTGGAAGCTCCGGCAAGGCTCAGCGCGTCCGCCGTTGTGATGTTAATCACATTGATCGCCGTCGGCGACGCCAGGTTGAACTGCGTGGTCGAGCCGGCATTCAACGTTAGTCCGCCGAACGTAAATGTGGTGCCACTGCGAGCCAGGACATTGCCGCCCGAATTAACTGTTACTACACCGGAAACAGTTCCCGCACTGGCAAAGCCGGTTGCCGGCAATCCGCTCAAGGTGCCACCACTGTTCACGGTGACGTTACCGGAACCGGTGCCGCTACCGCTGCTATTATTCACCTGCAGTATACCGCCGTTAACCGTGGTCGGGCCGGTGTAGGTGTTCGCGTTGGTCAGGATCTCAGTGCCGCTACCGGTCTTTACAAATCCGCCACTTCCGTAAACGAGTGCGCCGCGCTGGTAAGTAGTACCAGCCGTGACATCCAGAGTCGAAACGCCGCTGGCCAGATCCAGCTGGCGATTGTCGCCCACGGAATTGAACGTCGTTTGGAGGGTGCCGCCGTTCGCAATGTGGACCGCATATAGCCCACTGCCGGCGCTCGGTGTCAGGGCGCCAAGCGCCGCGTTACTGTTGGCGCTGACCGTGCCTCCATTGATGTTTAATCCGCCGGTAAAAGTGTTCGTGCCGCGTAAGGTCAGCGTTCCAGTGCCCGTTTTTCCGAGGCTACCGGCGCCGCTGATCACCCCAAGCGCGGTGAAATTGTTTGCTCCGGTGACGTCAATAATGCCGCCGACCGGGCCCGTGGTGGTGCCAACCGTGATATTGCGAGAAGTCGAGAATGACCCAGTCGCCTGAAACGTGGCATTGTTGTTGATTGCCAGGCCGGTTGTGTTCAGACCGAGCGCCGCGGAATTGTTGATGCTGAGGGTGCCGCCGTTTACAACCGTACCACCGCTGTAGTTATTCGAAGCGTTGCTTAGCACCACCTTGCCATCCCCTTCTTTCACCAGCGTGCCGGCTCCCGTCACCAAGCCTGACATGGTCACGGTATTTAAGTGCGAGCTTGGACGAGCAGGTGCGCCGCCGACCCCGAAACTTGGGTTTGTATCCGCGAAATTCTTTACCTCAACGGTGTCATTGCCGGCGCCCAGATTGAACTGACGATTGGTAGTGAAGGTGGCGAGGACCGGTGTGGCGGGCGTTGCTCCAAAATTGTCCAGGCCGTCCTCGACCCGAAGCGTCGTTCCGCCGGTAAGAAATAACTGGTTCGCTGCCGCGCCAAGATTGGCGTCACGACTGATGCTCAGCACGCCGGCGTTAACGTTTACGTTTCCGACGAACGAATTCGTGCCTCCAAGTCCCATCGTGCCTGCACCGGTCTTGGTGAAGCCGCCGGTTTGGCCGCTGACGTTCGCGATGGGTCCGTTATTGAACTGGGTAACTCCCGCGGCGATGTCGAAGATGCCGCCGCCAGTGCCGATCAGGATTCCCCGGCCGGGATAACCAACAAAACTGTTGGCCACCCGTAGCGTAGCGCCGTTGTCGATGGTCAGGGCACTGGAAAATGGATCGGCCGGATTGGATTGGACGCCGAGCGAACTGGCATTATGGACAATGATCGTGCCGTTATGCAGGTAGGTGCCGCCGCTGTAGGTGTTCGTGCCTAACAAATCGAGCGTGCCGGTGCCATCCTTCATTAAGCGGCCTCCGGTGATTACCCCTCCGGCGGTCTCAGTGAGCGTCGTTCCGGCGGCGACATTCAGGATGCCGGACACGGCCTTGCCATCCGGTTGGGCATTTCCGCCGATGGCGCCAAGATTCAGGCCGCCGGGCAAGCTCATGGTGGCTGTGGTTTGGAGAACAGAGCCACCGCTAATCGTCACCGCGCCAGTGCCGAGATTCGCGCTGTTGGAAACACTCAGGATGCTGTTGTTGCCGCCGATGATCGAGGTGCCGCCGGAGTAGGTATTGAGCCCGGTTAGGGTCAATGTTCCCGCGCCCGTCTTGGTGAAAACCCCCGAACCACTAATCACGCCGGTGATACTCGCGTTGTTGTTATTCGTGTCGACCGTGCCGGTCGAGTTAACGATTACCGAACGCCCGGTGGTGAAGCCGGGTCCACCGATCCGCAGAGTGCCGAGACCTGCGCCGTTAAAGCTGATCGTGTTCGAGGCGCTGCCTAACAAATTGTCGCGCGCCACCTGCAGGACGCCGTCGTTAATCGAAGTAGTCTGGCCAACCCCGCCGTAGGTGTTCGCTCCTGCGGCCGACAAGATTAATGTTCCACCTCCGGTCTTGGTCAGACTGCCTGGCGTCGTCGCATTGTTGATGACGCTGGTAATGTTTAGGGTCGAGCCGGTATCGACCTGAAATGTTGCGTTGGGATCGCCGAGACTGAACGCGCGATTGGTTACGACGTTGTTGTTGCTCAGCAACTCCAGCGCGCCGCCGTTTATTGTCGTGTTCGCCGAACTTGCGCCGAGCGCGCTGGGGCTGTTGATGGCGAGGTTTCCGGCGTTGATGAATGTGCCACCGGTGTAAGTGTTCACCCCGGTTAAGATGACGGTTCCGGCAGTGGTTTTCGTTAGTGTTCCGCTGCCCGCCAGAATGGCCGAGACCGAGCCGCTCTGCATGTTGAATGACGTGCCACTGATCTGTCCCCGGCCGGTGCCAATGATGGATCCGCTTTGCAGCGTGATTTGGCCGACCGATTCGTCGAACGTTAGAAGGTCGAGCGTGCCGCCGCTAATTGTTAGCGCAGTACTGTTCGGCAGATGTTGTCCCTGTTTCGTGATCTGAACAGTGCCGTCAAGGATGTTCGTAGCGCCGGTGTAGCCAAGATGGTTGCCGCCAAGGATCAGCGTTCCCGCTCCGGTCTTATTGAGGCTGCCGCTGCCGCTGATGTTTTGCTTCACCGTAAACGACACACCGGCATCTACCTGGAAGGCGCTTAACGGATCGCCAATGGTGAATTGGCGGTTGGTGGTGAAACTGTTGGTGATCTCCAGCGTACCCCCGTTAATCGTCGGCTTGGCTCCGTTTGAGCCAAGATTGTTGTCGGCGCTGATGGAAATCGTCCCCCCGTTAATTACGGTTCCGCTGTAGCTATTGTTGGCATTAAGAACCAGTGTTCCTGCGCCGGTCTTATTCAGAGTCCCGCCACCCCCAACAGTGCCGTTCACTGCGAACGTCTGTCCAGTGTCGACTTGGATGGTGCTACTGGTGCTCCCCAGCGTGGTTGAGCGATTTGTGGCGAAACCATTTGTGACTTCCAGCGTGCCGGCGTTGATCGTCAGGCCGCCGCCGGCCGCGCCCAGACTGGATCCACTGTTTATGGCAACCGTTCCGGCGTTGATTGTGGTGCCGCCGCTGTAGGTGTTAGAGCCATTTAAGCTCAGCAAGCCACTACCGGCTTTGGTTAGGCTCCCGGTGCCACTGATCACGCCGCTCGCAGTTGTTGACCCGCTCCCGGTGAACGTCGTGGCGAACCCTCCATTGTTGACGGTGCCGGATAGGGTTAACAATCCAGCGTCGGAGCCGATGGTGGATGCTCCGGCGAGCGTGATTGGACCGGTGTAGGTGTTGTTGCCGCTAATATTGCGAAGCGCGCCGGTGCTGGCGGTTCCGGATCCATTCAAACTCAAAGGCTCGGCGTTTACCGTGACGTTACCCTGCAACTGCAAAGCGCCACCGCTGTTCACGGTTGTACCACCGGCAAAGGTCAGGCCCAGCGCACTTGAACTCTGCACATTCACTGCACCGGCATTGATCGTGGTGGTTCCGATAAAGACGTTCGCGCCTGACAGGATCAGGGTTCCGGTCCCGTTTTTCGTGACAGAACCGCTGTTATTGATGACGTCAGTAATTGCAGTGTTGCCAGTGCCGTCGACTGTCAGTGCATTGTTGAAAAGATCGACGGAACCGATCGTGAGCAGATTGCCGGAATTATTTCGCCAGGTTTGTGCGCCCGCCAGCCTGATGGGAGCTGAAATTGCAAGAGAGAAGGCGCTGGCGTTATCAACAAGGATCCCCAGACCCGCGGTTCCATTAATGGTGTTGCCGCTAATCTGCAAAACAGACGGGCTTGACGCCGTGATCGTGACATTTTGGGCGACGCCGTTCGTCATCCAAATGCCGCCTACTGAACTGTTGCTGGTAAGGTTCGGCTGATTGGTGAACCCTGAGTTGAAGACTGCGTTATCGGTGGCGGTCGGTCTGGCATTCCCCACCCAATTAGGGTTCATGCCCCAGTTGGTGCTATTCGCGCCGCTCCACACGCTATCGCCGGCGTGGCTTTGGCAGGTCAGAAATGTGCAGAGAGCGACACATGCCGCTGGCAAGGAGAAGGAACGCACCCAGAGGAGTTCAGCTTACTGTATGCCACCATACTCAGCATATAATGCTATAGTTTCCAAAATACACTGATTCGCGTGCATAATGCCAACGCGGTTAAGCACTTGCGACGACTGACGGACCCGGCAGGTGTTATTTATCGGGGCGGGGCGGGAAGATGCCCTGCTTAAGCACCGGCCAGTTGAAGATTAAGCGGGGGGCGGGAATGGAGCCGGCGGGAGGCGAGCGACATCGACGAAGCCCCGAAGGGGTGAGGTTGCGGGCGCAAGCGAATCAATCGAACCGGCGTATCCAAGCGATATCCCCGTTATCCAGTTAACCCGCGTTGAAACATCAGGCGGGGGCGGGAATGGATCCGGCGGGAGGCGAGCGACATCGACGAAGCCCCGAAGGGGTGAGGTTGCGGGGCGCAAGCGAATCAATCGAACCGGCGTATCCAAGCGATATCCCCGTTATCCAGTTAACCCGCGTTGAAACATCAGGCGGGGGCGGGAATCGAACCCGCGAATAGCGGTTTTGCAGACCGCGACCTTACCACTTGGCTACCCCGCCGAAGGAACACTCAAGTACCGCGAATATCTCAGGAACGCAAGAAAGCAGGAAGGCGGCATCCACACCGATTTGATTGAGCGTTGGACGTTGGCCGTGGGACGTTGGACGTTCGTTCTCTTCCAATGGCTTCCCGTTCCGCCGATCTTTTCAGCAGAGCCCAGCAGCGCATTCCCGGCGGCGTGAATTCCCCGGTCCGCGCGTTTCGAAACGTCGGTGGCGAACCGTTCTTCGTTGCAAAAGCGCATGGCTCGCGGATCTGGGACGTCGACGGCAACGAATACATCGATTATGTCGGCAGCTGGGGTCCGGCGATTCTTGGTCACGCGCCCTCAGTCGTAACTGAGGCCGTCACTGGTGCAGCGTCGCGCGGCCTGAGCTTTGGAATCCCGAATCCATTGGAGGTCGAACTGGCCGAGCTCATCTGCAGTTGGATGCCGTCGATTCAGAAGATCCGGATGGTGAACAGCGGAACTGAAGCGGCTATGTCGGCGCTGCGCTTGGCCCGCGGATTCACGCACCGCGACAAAATCCTGAAGTTCGACGGTTGTTACCACGGCCACTCCGATTCGCTTCTGGTGAAATCGGGCAGCGGAACGCTGACTCATGGCCAGCCGGATAGCGCCGGCGTGCCCCAGGGATTTGCTAGCCTAACGATCTCCGTGCCATTCAATGATATAGAGCAGGTTCGGCAGGCGTTTCGGGATAACGAGGGTCGAATCGCAGCCATCATCGTGGAGCCGATCCCAGCGAACGCTGGCCTGTACTTTCCAGCCGAAGGTTTTCTGTCCGCTTTACGTGATGAATGCAGCCGGGCCGGCGCGCTGTTAGTCTTTGACGAAGTGATCACCGGATTTCGCATAAATCGCGGCGGCGCCCAGAAACATTATGGCATAGCTCCGGATCTAACGGTGTTAGGAAAGATCATTGGCGGCGGCCTGCCAGTGGGGGCGTTTGGAGGTTGCGCAGAGATCATGGATCAGCTGTCACCCGCCGGGCCGGTTTATCAGGCTGGTACATTATCGGGTAATCCGGTGGCCATGGCCGCCGGTCTGGCTCAACTGCGCGAACTGGACCGGATTGATGCCTGGAGCTTCCTTGAAGAGCGTGGGGCGCAGTTCGAGAGCCTAACGAGAGACACGCTGGCGAAGTCAGGATTGGACCTGACCTTCCACCGAATCGGATCGCTGTTTTGTCTGTTCTTCGGCTAAGGTCCAATTACCGACCTGGCCAGTGCCAAACGCACGGATCTAAAAAAATTCGCCGCGTTTTTCCACCACTGTTTGCAGGCTGGAATTTATTTTGCGCCGTCCCAATTCGAGGCCGGGTTTATTTCGACGGCACATTCTGAGGAAGACATTGAGCGGACGGCAGAGGTCGTGCGAGACGCGTTGTCACGGCTGTAATCCGAGGCGTTGCAAAAGTGGGCTCTGGCGGGAGACGAAATGAAGATGCCGCAGTTCGTACTTCGCTCGATGACATAGCTTAGACTTTGTGACTGGCGCAGAGTAAGTCGCTACTAGCGGAGGGACGAGCTTGTCTCGTCCCACTATCGAACGGCTTTGTTTTGCGGTCGGTTCCCGGCGTCATGCCGGTGAACCACCAGCGACGCATCTGGACGCGCCGCCTGCTGCTCCCTAGGTTAGCCGCTGTGGATCAAGAGTCGCGCGTTCGAGCTGTCGCTAAGTTCTTCTTCGAAGGCGACCGCAAGTTTTTCGTCAAAGGCGTGACGTATGGGCCGTTCCGCCCCGCGGACGGGTATCACATCGGCACACCGCAGCAGTTCGAGCGCGACCTCCATTTGATGCGCGAGGTCGGGGTCAATCTCCTGCGGATTTATCATCCGCCGCCGAAATGGTTTTTGGATGCGTCCCGTGACGCGGGCCTTCGGGTGATGATCACGATCCCGTGGTCCAAACATATCGAATTCCTCCGCAAAACTTCTTCGCGAAACGAGATTCTCGACACCTTCCGGCGAGCGATCGAGGTGAACGCCGGCCATCCGGCGATCTTCGGTTACCTGGTCGGCAACGAGATATCCAGCACGATGGTGCGATGGTTAGGCGTGCGACGCGTCACTGAATTCGTCGAAGAGCTCGTCCGGGTTGGGCGCCGCCTGGATCCGCAGGGGCTATTCTCTTACGCAACTTACCCGCCCACGGAATATCTGTTGCCGCAGAACGTCGATTTTTTCTGCTTCAACGTTTACCTGCATAACCAGGTCGAATTCGAGCGCTACCTCCTTCGGCTGCAGAACCTGGCTGAGGAAAAGCCGCTCATCCTGGGCGAGTTCGGCATGGATACCATTCGCCATACCGAGGAGGAACAGGCCGAGATGCTCTCGTGGCACGTCGATAGTGTCGCTCGTTGCGGTCTGGCCGGAACCATTCTGTTTGCCTGGACCGACGAATGGTATACCGGCGATCGAGAAGTCACCGATTGGGCGTTTGGTTTGGTGCGGCGGGATCGCCAGCCGAAGAAGTCTTTCCACGCGATGCGGGAGAAATTCGCGCGCGCTGACCAAACGATTACCCGACCGCAGCTACCCCAAACTCCATCCGTCTCGGTCATCGTTTGTTCCTATAATGGCGCCAAAACTCTCGCCGCCTGTCTCGAGTCGTTAGGCAAGGTTGATTATCCCGACTATGAAGTCATCCTGGTGGACGACGGCTCCACCGATGACACTGCTGCGATCGCGGCGCGATACCCGCATGTCCGTTATATTCATCAGACTAACCATGGCTTGAGTCACGCCCGGAACACCGGCGCCTACGCAGCGCGCGGCGAGGTGCTCGCCTACACCGACTCCGACTGCATGGCCGACACGGATTGGCTGTATTACCTGGTTGGCACTCTGCTCAGCGATAACTTCGCCGGTGTGGGTGGTCCGAATATTACGCCTCCGGCTACCAACTGGATTCAGGCTTGCGTGGCAGCGGCGCCCGGCGGTCCGAGTCACGTTCTGCTCACCGACACCGTGGCCGAGCACATACCCGGATGTAACATGGCGTTTTATCGCTGGGCTTTCGACAGCGTAGGAGGCTTCGATCCGGAATATCGCAAGGCGGGCGACGACGTGGATTTCTGCTGGCGGCTTCAGCAATCCGGTTGCGTAATCGGGTTTAGTCCCACCGCAATCGTCTGGCACTATCGACGGTTCACGCTGAAGGCTTTCATGAACCAGCAGCGCGGTTACGGCGAGGCGGAATCATTGCTGCGATTCAAACACCTTGTCTTTTTTGGCCCAACCGGAACGGCCAAATGGCGCGGACAGATTTACGGGACGCCGCGGTTTAGCTGGTTCCTAAATAAACCGATCATTTATCACGGCGCGTTCGGCGAAGGCTTCTTCCAGTCGATGTATCCCACGCCGCAGTCAGACGTTGCGGCTTACCTCAGCAGCATCGAATGGTTCGCGCTCACCATTTTCCTGTTCGGTCTCGGGATTTTTCTGCCGGCGTTGCGAATCATTCCTTACCTGATGTTCGGCGGGACTTTGTGCGTTGCCTTGTCCTACATGGTGCGGGCGCGGATTGAACCGCGATTCGATACTGTTCACGCGCGTCTGCTGGTGATGGGCCTCGCCTTCGTTCAGCCGTTAGTCCGGGGATGGTCGAGGTATTTCACCTGGTTGCACTTCAAGCGCACGCCGCGTGCAGTGATCGTGACCCACGAACATCTGCCGCCCGAGGCCGCACGCGCGCGTGGATCGAGTCGGCGCACATACTGGAGCGAAGAAAGCCGGGACCGGCACCACCTTCTCGGAGCAATCTTCCAGCTGCTGGAGGAGGAAGGCTGGCGTTACTCCAGCGATAGCGGATGGAACAAATGGGACATCCAGATCTACGGCAATTTCTGGTGGAGCGTCACGTTACAAACGGTAACCGAATACCACGGCGGCCCGAAATGTTTGACCCGGCTGAAGCTACGCAGCCGTTTTGTCACGACGACGGTGATCATGAACTTGATCGCGCTAAGCGTCCTCATTTATCGCCAGCTGAATGGAGCCAGTCTCGATTGGCCCCTGTTCATTCCCTACAGCGTCTTCCTGATCTTCCTCGCCACCCGAGCCCGTGCGCTGAAATCGCGCGTTGCCGAACTGGTGGATCTGGCGGCATACCGGGCCGGTCTCCGTCGAATGGCCAGGAAGGATGCACCGCAAATGCCGGAAACGCCGCCACCGCCGGTCGATGCTGCCGCGGAAGCCGACGCAGTGGTGCGGACGTAGCCTGGTCGTTAGGCCAGTTTGATGTCTGGAATGGCTGCCCGGAAATCCTGTGGCACCGGCGCCTGAAACTCCTTCCATTGGCCGGTCTTCGGGTGTTGAAACCCCAGTTTCCAGGCATGCAGCATCTGGCGATCGAAAGCGGTTGCCGTTTTACGGCCATAAAGCTTATCGCCTACGACAGGGTGGCCAATGTGATGAAGATGCACCCGGATCTGATGAGTGCGGCCGCTATGCAGCTGACATTCCACCAGACTGATGCCGTTAGCGCTCGCTAGAACATTGTAGTCGGTCCTTGCTGCCCTGCCGCGAATTCGGTTTACCGACATTCGCTGCCGGTGAACGGGATGACGCCCGATGTTGGCATCGATTGATCCGACGTTTTTGCGGAGTTTTCCGGCAACCAAGGCGAGGTAAACCTTCTTTACCGTGCGGTCAGCAAATTGAGTCGATAACGCACGATGTGTTTCGTCGTTCTTCGCCACCACCATGCATCCACTGGTGTCCTTATCGAGCCGATGCACGATGCCGGGTCTCTCTTCGCCTCCTATCGCGGAGAGTGAACGGCAATGGCCCAGGAGCGCATTTACCAGCGTATGCTCTTGATGCCCTGCACCCGGATGGACCACCAGTCCGGCAGGTTTGTTCAGCACGATCAGGTCGTCGTCTTCGAATAACACTTCGAGCGGAATATTTTCCGAACGGAGGTTCGACGGCTCTGTGGCGGGTTCAACGATCCGAATGGCATCCCCGGTTCGAACCACATCCCGGGGCCGGACAGATTTCGCGTTCAGCGTGACGGCACCGGACCGGATCAGCTGCTGCAGCCTTGACCGGGAAAATTGCGCGAGGTGGTCGGCTAGAAACCGGTCAAGACGGGTCCCCGATGCCTGTTTCGGAACTACCACGTCGATCGGGTCGGGAGTTATGGTATCGGCCGGTTTGGTCACTTCTGCTGCCTTTCTTTGCTTCGAAAGTTCAGGATGTTACAATCGGGTGGGTGCCTACTAAAGACACTTCAGTATTGAAGCAATCTTGCCCCGGCTGCGGCACGATCGTGGACACCACCGCGGCCGAACCGCTGGCCCGCGTCGCCTGCCCGAATTGCGGCGAAAAGGTCCGAGCGGAACGTTCGTTCGATCATTTCGTTTTGCTGGAAACGATCGGCATCGGAGGCATGGGCACGGTCTACAAGGCTCGTGATACTTTGCTGGATCGGCTCGTTGCTCTGAAGTTGTTGCGGAAAGATTTGGGCGAAGACATCGATTACGCGGCTCGCCTCCAGCAGGAGGCCCGTGTCGCCGCTTCCGTTAACCATCCTAACGTCATCCAGGTTTTCTCCTCCGGCACGGATCACGAGCAGTTTTATCTGGTGATGGAACTGGTCGATCACGGAAGCCTCGATGATTTCATTGAGCAAGAAAAACGATTGCCTGAGGAGCTCGTGCTGGAAGCGGGGATGCAGGTCGCGAAAGGTCTGCGGGCAGCCTACGCCAAAGGTTTGATCCACCGCGATGTGAAGCCGGCTAACATCCTGTTCGCCGATGATCACACCGCTAAAATCGGCGATTTCGGACTGGCCGGCGCGGCGGCGGAAGGAGCTGAGACCCGCGGCGAAATCTGGGGAACTCCGTATTACGTCGCGCCCGAACGGCTAAACAATGAGCCGGAAGATTTCCGCAGTGATATTTACAGCCTGGGTGGAACGCTGTTCCATGCCATCGCGGGGCGGGCGCCCATTGAGGGCGAAACTAATTCTGCCATCGAATTGCGGAAGCTCAAAACCCAGCCGTTAGACTTGAGCAGCGTTGCGCCGGACGTGTCGGAACCGACCGCGCGGGTGCTCAACCGTATGATCGCGCCGGATCCGGCGAAGCGATTTGCTTCCTACGACGAACTCGTTAGGGAGCTGGAAAATGCCTATGGCCTTCTCACCGGCAAAAAAGAATTTCTGGCGACGCGACGAAAGAAGTTGCCATGGATGATCGGCGTGGTGGTTTTGCTTCTCGCCCTGGTCGGGATTGGCACGTGGGCGTTCATTACCCGGAAAAGAGATCAGAGCGCCATGACCGCGTTGTCTGCGCGCGCCGAACGGTTAGTCGCGGTCGCCCCGCTTCAGGCGAAGCTTGCTGATGGCCGGCGACACCTCGTGCAGGGTCATCACAACGTCGCCGCGGCCAGGTTTGCCGAGGTTGCGATGAATGCCCGCAACAACCAGCCGCTCTACGATTGGGCGCGGTTTCAACAGGGGCTTGCCGCGATGATTGCGCGCGAAAATTCGCAGGCCCGACAGGCTTTCCAGGATGTTCAGAACGCGGGCACCGTTGGTTTCAATAAAGAGGACGCTGACCTCGCGAAATTCTGCACCGACACGGCTAAATCGCTGCTGGCATCGGAAAGGATCGCCGCCAATCCGGTCGAAAACGCTCCGCCTTACCAGGCTATCGCGGCGCTTTTGTTCGGTATGAAAGATATCGAACAATCCGATGCCGCGAATGCTGCGGCGTGGCTCGAACAGGCCACGCGGGCTCCATCAACCGGCCAATTCGGCTGGATCGCCGAGCTGAAGCCCATCGCACAACGATATTTGGACGACTGTAAAGTTTATCTCGATTGGAAGAAGGAGCGGGATACGGCGACCGATCCCGCGGCTGGCGAACGGCATTTGGAGAATACCCGGGCGATCGTTCAGCAGAAGAAGTTTAAGGCGCGGACACCGCTTTCAGACGAGGTGTATAACGAGGAGAAGGATCTTTCCCGGCAGAAAGGTGACCAGCAAAAGGTTGAGTCTGCCCGGCGCGAGCAAGATCAAAAGAAGAAGGCTGAGCAGGCCGCTCAGGAAGTCGCTCGGAAGAAGCCGCAGTGGCTCGCCGATTGGAAGAAACAGTTGGTTAACGACCTGAATCGCGCACATTACAACGGCGCGCTGGCCGATATCACCGGCGTCCACTACACGGGAGTTGTTAGGGCAACGGGCGACAGCCTGGTCATGAAAGTACCCTACGGCGAATTGGGTTTACCGTGGGCGCGGCTTTCACCAAAAACGCTGCTCGCCATTTCGACATCGTTCATCGATCCCAAGGCCGCCGACGCATCAGATCGACGTTGGCTCTGCGCCGTTTATGCAAACGAGACCGGCCAGCTGGAGGAGGCGAAGAATCTGGCGGCAGAGGCGGGGAAGGGCAAAGCTGAATACGTTCAGATGTTCCCAATGCTTCAAGGCCCTCAGAAGAGCCAGTAATTGGGAGCCTGAACGACATGCCGCCTGTCGTCGACCGGCAGCGCAGACCCGATATAGTGCACGCTTGCCCATTTAAGTTACCTAACCAGCCGCAGCTCTGAATGGCGCGTCTCCTGCTGGTCAGTCGCCCATGCTGCGTTTCCTCCTGATTCTCGGCGCGTGCCTGGTTCTCAGTCGAGCTTACGCCACGCCGACTCCGTTAACGGTTAACGAGATGGGCCTGATGCTGCGAAGTGGATACTCGAGCAAGGCCGTTCTGGACGAGCTGACCAAACGGCGTTTCGCCGACACTCTCGATGCCACGAAAGAATCACAGCTGATCAAAGCCGGTGCCGCCCCCGAATTACTCGTGGCACTGAAGAGCGGCAGCTACACAGTGTCTCCCGCCGAACTGGCGCAAGCACAGCAACAGAAGGAATCCGAAACGAAGCGTCGCGCCGCGGCGGCCGAAGAGGCGCGAAAATTTGACACTCTTCATCAGGCGAACCTGGCGCAGCAACACGCTGCCGACGCGATGCGTGAAACGATCAACGGCCAGGCGATCTATCAACAGCTGAAAGGTGATCTGGTTCAGTGGCGTAACGGCAGCGTCGGCCATTACGACGATACGGCCCTGCAGACGAAAAAGTACTTCCTCATCTATTTCTCGGCGCACTGGTGCGGCCCCTGCCGGAAATTCACTCCGGGTTTGGTAAACTATTATAATGACACCGTCGCCAAACATCCGGAGCTCGAGTTGGTTTTTGTCAGCTTCGATAAGTCTCCTTTTGGAATGGAGACTTACATGCGTGAGATGAACATGCCCTGGCCGGCGGTCGATTATCAGAAGACGCGCGGCAAAGAAGGCATCCAGAAATACGCGGGTAAAGGAATTCCTGATCTGGTTTTGGTCGACAGCAGCGGAAAGGTTCTCGCTGACAGCTACAAGGGTGAGCAATACCTCGGTCCCGAAAGCGTTTTGCAGGCAGTGAACAGCATCCTGACCCAGGCTCCGGCGAAACAAATCGCCCAAGCTAGCCGGTAGCACGCTGCTGATTTCGGCGGTCGTAGGCCGGGTTCTCGCCTATTTCAGTGCGTCGATCTGCGATCATTGACTGGTCGGCTGGTGGGGATTTCACGAAGAACGGAAGAAAATAGCTGCCGTTTCCACATTTCCGTGGTGTGGAACGGGTCGTGACTGAACGAAAAGCGACCTGAGGAGTCAGAATTTACAGCAATCTTTGCCATGTTAAATTCTCGCGCGACAGTTTGTCGCCCAGCATGGAACAAAACCCACCACCGTTTCCGTCACCGGAAGAGCTAAAGTCCAAGATCGCCGAGTTCATGAAATCGAACTTCGGTGACCGCGTCTCTTTTGCCACGTTCACGTCTCCGGAGCCGGCCGAGACCGCGACCGAGGAGAAGATCAGTCGGATCGAAGGTGACGAGTTCGTCTTTAATTTCCTGCCGCGCGATATTAAGGCGCATCTAGATCGGTTCGTGATCAAGCAGGACGAAGCCAAGAAGGTCCTGGCGATTGCGGTATGCGACCACTACAACCACGCCAAGTTTCTCCATGAGCTCGAGAAGCAGGATTCCGCCCGCGCTGACGAGACGGAATATGCCAAGCAGAACGTCATTCTGGTCGGACCGACCGGTGTGGGCAAAACCTACCTCATCAAACACATCGCCGATCTGATCAAAGTTCCATTCGTAAAGGCTGATGCCACGAAATTCAGCGAGACCGGCTACGTGGGCGGCGATGTCGAAGACCTCGTGCGCGAGCTGGTCCACAAGGCTGATGGCGACGTGAACCTTGCGCAATTTGGAATCATATACATCGACGAAATCGACAAGATCGCATCGAGCGGGAACATGATCGGCCGCGATGTAAGCGGTCGTGGCGTGCAGACAACCCTGCTCAAGTTGATGGAGGAAACCGAGGTGCCGTTGCGCAGCATGAACGATCTGCAATCTCAGTTGCAGGCGGCATTTGAATTTCAGCGCAAAGGAAAAGCCAAGCGGGAGACAATCAACACCCGCCACATCCTGTTCGTCGTTAGCGGCGCTTTCGAACGACTGAAACAGCAGGTGTCGCGGCGAATTTCGCAGGGACAGATCGGGTTTAGCGCCGGCCCTACTCCGGTCATGGATAACGAGTTGTTCCAGCACGTCACCACCAGCGATTTTGTGGAGTATGGGTTCGAGCCTGAATTCATTGGCCGGTTACCGGTACGGGTAGTGTGCGAAGAGTTGGATGGCGGCGATCTTTACAAGATCATGAAATTTTCGGAGGGCAGCATCCTCCGGCAATACGAGCGCGCCTTTCGGGCCTATGGAATCGAGATCAGCTTTGAAGATGAAGCTCTCCAACTGATTGCTGAAGCTGCGGCTAAGGAAAAGACCGGGGCGCGGGGTCTTCTGACCGTATTCGAGAAATTGTTCCGCGATTACAAATACCATCTGGCGGGGTCCGGATTGAGTCAGCTGCGCGTCACCACTGAACTCGTGCGCGATCCGAAACGCGTTCTTCAGCGATTGATGGCTCAAGGCCACGAGCAGGAGGCGAAGGTCCTCGAAACCGATGTGCGTCGCTTCACCGATCAATTCAAGAAAGAGCACGGGCTGGACATCATGTTCGATGATCCGGCGGTGCAACGATTGGTCGAACGCGCTCAGGCCGAGCGGATGGGCACCAGCCAGTTATGCTCTCACCTGTTCAAAGACTACCAATTCGGGCTTAGTTTGATCCATAAGAATACAGGCCAAAAAGAATTTGTGTTAGGCGCGGATGCGATTAATGAGCCTGATAAATTTTTGAGCCAGCTGGTGGTTCAGTCGTACTATCCGGCTGCGTCCGGAGCTCAGCCTTGATATCGATGAAACGTTCGTTAGCCACAGTCCTAATATTTGGGTTTGCGGCCGCGGCACTTGCCGCTGTGTTGCATGCCGTCGGTGCGCTGCGGCCAATCGAACAATTCCTTGTTTCCACTGCGGGAACCTCCAGCGCGGTGAGCGAACTGCTGGTCTACTTCACCACGTTCGTGCTCGGAGTTCTGACAGCGTGGGCTACCGCCAGCACCCTGAATCGAATGCGCATTGGCTGGATCGTGGCAATTCTCGCTCTTGAGTTGCTTATCGCCGCCTGGGTTTGCGCACTTTACGGCGCCAGATTCCAGCCGCTGCCGGCAATCATCGCCATCGGCCTCGCCTTCGTCGCCACCGAGCGCTGGCTCGCCTTTGCCGCCCGGAGTCGAAGTCAGCTTGCCCGCACCTTTTTCGCCGATCGTTTATCCAATCGGCAGATTCGCCGGCTGGTGGATGGAGATATCCCGCTGGACGTGGAGCCAAAGAATCACGAAGTCAGCATTGTCGTATGTGATATCGCGAACAAGTACGATATGGCGGAAGAGTCGGAACCTGCTGCTTTTGCTGAGGCGACCGAGAAATTTATCCGGCGCACCACCGATCTCCTGCTCGAAGCAGGCGGCTATATTCAGGCGGCCGACGGCGAAGGCGTTGTGGCCATCTTCGGTTTCCCCGACGGTACTGCGGATCACGCCGACAAAGCAGTGCGAGTGACGCTCGACCTCGTCGATGAATTCCGGAAGGCTGAGAACAATGGTGATCACGCCGGCCGCTGCGATGTGCATCTGGGCGTAAGTTCTGGCACGTTGATCGTGGCACCGCTCCAGAATGGTCACCGTCCCGGACTACTAACGACGGGTGAGCCGATGGAACTGGCGCGACGGTTTTGTGTCGCGAATCGTTTTTATGGGTCGCGTATTTTGATTGGGCCAAGAACGTTCGAACTCGCGAGCAAAAACATTGTCGCGCGACCAATCGATTTTTTGAGCGGCGTGAATTCACAGGAGCGTCACGAAATCTACGAACCATTATGGCTGGCAGCTGAGGCCAAGCCGGAGCATATCGCCCGTCGTGATTTTTTCTGGAATGGCGTTGTGCTGTACCGTGAGAAGCGTTGGGCTGAGGCTTACACCGAATTTCAAAAGGCGCGTGCGCCTGAACAGGACGACGATCCGCCACTCCAACTTTACCTTCGACGGCTGGAAACGTTGGCTCTTCATCTGACCACTGCTCCAGAGTAACGGCGGCGCTTGAGAAAGACGGAATACCCCGCCGCCCTGCGTGAGTTGATCACGCAACTTCGCCAAATGCCGGGCGTCGGCCCTCGTTCGGCTGAACGAATTGCGCTGTGGCTGGTGCAGGCGCGCGGTGAGCAGCCGGAGCAGATTGCGCGGGCGATGATGACGACCCGCAGCAGCGTTCATCCTTGCCTGCGCTGCGGCTTTTTCGCCACCGGCGAGCTATGCGAGATTTGCTCGGACCCTTCCCGGGCGGCGGATCTCCTGTGTGTGGTGGAGCAGCCGACTGATATTCTGCCGTTGGAGAAAACCAGCGCCTTCCGGGGCCGCTATCACTCGTTAGGAGGCCGAATTGCACCGCTTGATCACGTCGGTCCTGATGATCTGCGGATCTCGCAGCTGATCGAGCGGGTGGACTCGGAAAACTTTACCGAAGTGATTTTTGCCCTCGCGGCCGACGTTGAAGGTGAAGCCACGACCAACTACATCGTCGATCTTCTGAAAGACAAGCCGGTTACGTTAACCCGTATTGCGCATGGTCTACCCGCTGGCGGTGGTTTGGAATCCGCGGACGAATTGACGCTGTATCAGGCCCTCTCCGGTCGGACGAAATTATGAGCAAGGTTTCAGCTTTAAGTGTTAAGTTTTAAGAGCAATTTGCCAGCAAGCGACTTAAAACTTAAAGCTTAAAGCGGTAAACTTCCCCGGCCATGCCTTCCAAAATCGATCCGGCGCTACATCAGCCGCAAAAACCTTCCTGGATCAAGGTGCGGCTCCCGTCGAACCCGGTGTTTTTTTCGACCAAAGCGCTGATTTCCGACTTACGGCTTCACACCGTGTGCGAAAGCGCGCAGTGCCCGAATCGGTGGGAATGCTGGAGCCAGGGCACTGCAACGATGATGATCGCGGGGGACCGTTGCACCCGAGCCTGCGGCTTCTGCGCGGTGACCACAGCCAAACCTTTCGCTCTGGAGGAAGACGAACCGGAGCGCGTCGCCGAAGCAGTTCGCCGGATGAAATTAAAGCATGTGGTGATCACGGCTGTTGCCCGGGACGATCTTCCGGACGGCGGCGCCAATCATTTCGCGCGGGTTATTACCGCGATCCGCAATATGGATTCTTCCATCATTGTTGAAGTTCTGGTGCCCGATTTTCACGCCCAGGATTCGTGCATTCAAACGGTGCTTGATGCCGGTCCTGACATTTTTAATCACAACATGGAAACGGTAGAGCGGTTGACGCCGTTAGTCCGGTCACGTGCGAGATACCGCACCTCCTTACAGGTATTAAAGCGTGCAAAGGAGCTGTCATCGAAGGTCGTGACCAAGAGCGGAGTCATGCTTGGTTTGGGCGAAACTGAGTCGGAGCTTTTCCAAACGATGGACGATCTGCGAGAGGTCGGCGGCCAGGTCCTTACCCTGGGCCAGTATCTCCGTCCCACTCCGATCCATCTGCCGGTGGTTGAATACATCACGCCCGCGCAGTTCGATCTCTACGGAGATATCGCTCGGAACAAAGGTTTCGAACACGTCGCCTCCGGACCTTTGGTCCGGAGTTCCTACCACGCCGCTGATTTCCATCCGGTCGTCCGCTGACGATGGAGCAACAGCGCGTCCGTCCCGGTCGAGGAACCACCGCCGCCGTCATTCCGGCCTACAACGAGGAAAAACATCTCGGGGACGTCGTTAGGCGGACGCTTCAGGTGCTGGATCGGCTGTTGGTGGTGGATGATGGATCCACCGACGAAACCGCCGCTGTCGCTAAAACGGCTGGCGCGGAGCTGATCGTTCATCCGGATAACCGCGGAAAAGGGGAATCGATCAAAGCCGGGCTGCGACATTGGATGGAGCGCGGTGTGGATTGGGTGGTGGTTTTGGACGCCGACGGGCAACATCGCCCGGAGGAAATCGAACGAATGTTAACCGCAGCCGAACGCGAGGCCGCTGCGCTCCTCATCGGCAACCGAATGAACGATGTCGCCTCGATGCCGCTGGTGCGCCGCAGCGTGAATCGTTACATGAGCAACAAGATCAGTCGCGCGTGTGGACAGCACATCCCCGACACTCAATGCGGATTTCGCATGCTGCATCGCGATCTAATACCGGCCGTGCTGGTCGGCACGAATCGTTTCGACTACGAGACTGAGATGCTGATACTCACCAGTCGCAACGGCTTTCGGATCGTTTCCGTACCCATCACGACGGTCTATTCAGATGAAGTCAGCAGCATCCATCCGGTGCGCGATACGATCCGGTTTTTTCAATTAATGCGGCGCTACCGCAAACGTTAGACAACGGTAGTCGTTCGAGTCTGAGCGACGTGACTCCGCCGCCAATCACAACGCGTTTCGCAGAGGGAATCCGCGACCGATCAATAATCGATCTTCTCGAACGCTGGTTTGGTATCGAGAATCGAAGCGATTACCAGCCGCTCCTTGTAATCTTCGAGGTGCTTGGCGTATTCGGCCGGCACGTAGGAAAGCGCCGCATCCACCGCATTGATCGCATCCCGATAATACTTCGCTTTCTGTTCGCGTTTGAACCGGAGGAACTGGTCGACGACCGCAGCCAAAACGCCGTTGGCCAGCGATTCGTCGCCGCCGGATGTGGTTAACGAGATGATCGAAGTATTCGCGATCCGGGTGGCTTGAATCCGCAACGAGGCGGGCACCGTCTGATGCAGTTGGGCTTCTGCCCGGGTCCGAAGCAGTCCGCTGGTCAACAGGGCCATGTTGGTCCCGTAAAAATCGACCGTGTCTTCAGAATAGGCAGGGGAATCTTTCGGCAGTGAGATTTTCGGTGCTAATGACAGGCGGATCTCGGCCGCGTTAGCGACGCCTGTCCCGAAGGCAGCTAGTGTAATCAGCGTGGCGAAGGCCCCGCGCAGTGCGCCGCTCACAGTAAACCGCGACGGTGGAAATCGCCGATGTTCCCGCCTGATGAGCGCTCGATCAGGTCGATCGTGAATTTCAGCAAACAAACCTCCCAGGCGTCGTCGACACCTTGAATCACTGCACTAAGTGGCTCATTCAAAGATTCCACTCGCCGGCGTGTCCGGGTGATCACCGCGTCCATCGAATCGCGCACGGTCTCTTCAGTCACATCGGTTTTCCGAAATTGAAACCCGTAACGCAGCACCGCGTTGTTCCGAAGATGTTCCTGGACCTGCTCTACGTACTTTCGCGCCTTATCGCCGAACCCTTCCAATAACAGCTGCCGAAAATGATCCGGAGTAAGAATCTGCGGCCGTTCTGCGTGGATTTTTCCATTGCGCACGCGAACTTGATCCACCCGGTCCATCAGTTCGGAGACGAGGTAAAACGTGAAGCTGGTGCTGCCGAAGGTTTCGATCCGTCCTTCGGGCGCGACAATCACCTGCGTATTTTCAATCGCGTAATCGAAATCGTCCCGTTTCACGGCGGCAACATACAGTGGCAGGGTCTTATTACAATGAGACCGGCAGGTGGCATCGCGGTCGCCGCGCCGCAAAACTCCGAGTTAGCCTTACACCGGCGCGTCGCAAATTGCTTCCGCCAGGACCTGCCGCCGACGGTCGCTCCGCAACCGGGTGATGGCTTCGACGGTAAATACGATGAGCGCCAGCCAGATCAGATTAAACGTGATCAAATGCGCCCGGCTAAACGGCTCGTGATAGACAAACACTCCCAGAAGAAACGAGCAGGTCGGCGCCAGGAACTGAAGAAATCCCAAAGTCGTTAGGCGAAGATGTCGCGCGGCGTGCCCGAACCAAACGAGCGGTACGGCAGTGACAACTCCAGTGGTCAGGAGGAGGACAGTGAGCCAGGGACGATCAGCCCCGAAGATCAGCTGATCACGGCTGCGCAATAGCAGCAGATAGGTGAGTGCAATCGGTGCGATCAATACCGTTTCGAAGAACAAGCCCGGTATAGCCGCCGTGCCCGATTGTTTCCGGAACAGGCCGTAGATCCCAAATGAAACGCACAACAACAACGCTATCCACGGAAGTTCGCCATAGCCAAATGTGAGATTGAGCACACCCAACAATGCCAGTATCACGGAAGCGAATTGAATGCGGGTGAGGCGTTCACCCAGGAACAACGCGCCGAACAAGACGTTAACCAGTGGCGTCATGAAATAGCCAAGGCTGGTTTCGATGATCCGGCCGACGTTAACGGCCCAAATGAACAGGAACCAGTTGATCGATATCGTGCATCCGCTCAGCAGGCAGAACCCGAGCGCTCGCGGTGATCTGGCGTTCGCTCGAACTTCGCCCCACCGTCGCTGCCACATCAGCAATCCGGCGAGAAACACCAGCGTCCAGACGTAGCGGTGTGCCAGGATCTCTGTGGCCGGCACCTCTCGCATCAGTTTCCAATAGCCGGGGATGAGTCCCCAGGTGATGAATGCACACACGCCCGCGAGGATTGCCGAACGTCCATCGCTTTGTCCCGGCGGTGAATCGTGTCTGTTCATCGATTGCCGCGGCTAAGGTAGCGGCAGTCCATCGAACCGCCATGACGATTGGTTCGAGGCGGTTATGTTAAGACATCACTGAGATGCGAACCTTCTTTGCTGAGCTGAAACGCCGAAAAGTGTATCGCGTTGCCATCTCCTATGCTGTCATAGCCTGGGTTCTGATTCAGATCGATACCCAGGTGTTTCCGTTCTTCACCGCGACCTGGGTCGTTAAACTGATCGTGGTTTTGGCTGCCGTCGGTTTCCCGGTTGCGCTGGTGCTTTCGTGGATATTTGATTTCACGGTCGAAGGGATTAAACGCACTGAGGACGCGTCTTCAGCGTTGGTGACCGCATCCATTCCGGAAAAGAGCATCGCAGTACTTCCATTTGAAAATCTCAGTGACGACCAGCAGAACACCTATCTGGCTGACGGTATCCAGGACGATATTTTGTCGAACCTTGCCAAGATCGCAGACATTAAGGTGATCAGTCGCACATCGGTGCGGCAATACCGCGGCGGCGCGCGAAACCTGCGCGAGATCGGTTCCGCGCTGGGTGTGGCCCACATTCTGGAGGGGACGGTCCGCCGTTTTGGTAACCGGGTGCGGGTCAACGCGCAGCTAATCAATGCCCTAACCGATGCGCATGTGTGGGCGGACACATTCGATCGCGAGATCACCGACCTCTTCGTCTTACAGAGCGACCTGGCCGAGCAAATAGCGAATGCGTTGCGGGCGAATCTTTCACCCGAAGAAAAAGCCAGCATGCAGCTTCATCCAACCGCGGATCTGGATGCTTACGATCTCTACCTGCGCGCGCGGGATTTGTTTCGATGGACTGGGGCAGGGGACCCCCGGGCCAGTGGCGAACAAGCGCTAAAGCTTTTGGATGAAGCGCTTGCCCGTGATCCCGGATTCGCCCTCGCCCACACCCTGGCTTCTCGGTTTCACGGCGAGCTTTACTGGTTCGGTTACGACCGCTCTCGAGATCGTCTATCCAGAGCGCGGACCGAAGCCGAAACGGCGTTGAAGCTTCGGCCCGATCTAGGGGACGCGCGTCTCGCGCTGGCTTATTATTACTACTACGGCGGCAGGTATTACGATCTCGCCACCAAGGAATTGGAAGCCGCGCGGCAGGCCACGCCTAACGACGCCGAAGTCTGGGATGCAATTGCGGCCGTGCACCGTCGCCGGGGCCGGTGGAAAGATGCCGTAGCCCATTTTGAACGAGCGCGCCAGCTGGATCCCCGGAATGCAGCGGTTATTTGGAATTTTGGCGAAACCTACGCGTGCCTCCGACGATACGATGAGGCGAATCAGATATTTTCCGAGGGCCTTAAAATCAATCCTGGCGCCCATCTGTTTTCATTGGTGATTGCGGCTAACCAGCTGAAGAAGGCGGGTGACTTCGCGCCGTTGCAAGAAGTGCTGCGTACGATACCTGCGAATTTCGATCCTGGTGGCGCAGTCACGACCGTGGCGGTGCGTCTCGCTTTAATGCAGCAAGATTATCAAAAGGCGGCCGAGTTACTGGACCGGTCCGGACTCAGCGAACTAAACGACGGAGGCATCGGCGGTATTGCCGCAGCCATCGACGGCTACACATTCCCGAGAAGTTGGTACGACGGTTGGATCGCGCGCGGACGTGGAGACGTGGCAGCGGCCAGGGATGCGTTCGAGTCCGCTCGCGTGAGCATCGAGGAGGACGGACGGGTTTGCCCCGACGATGAAAAGAGCATTTGCCTGTTGGCAATGATTGATGCCGCGTTGGATCGCAAAAAAGAGGCCATCGCGAAAGCGCGAAAAGCTGCCGAAATGCTGCCGGTATCGCAGGACGCGTTTGACGGGCCGATTCTGGCGACCAACCTGGCGCTCGTCTACACCCTGACTGGTGAGATCGAGCAGGCGGTTGCGGAACTGGAAAAGCTTCGCAATTTGCCTAACGGACCAACCTCTGGGTTGCTACGGGTTGAGCCGCAGTGGCAACCGCTGCGCCAGCATCCCCGGTTCCAGGCGTTCATCGCAGATAACGGCTGAATCGTGCTGATCGATCGCCCGTCGTGTCATGTCGAGTCCGGCGGCCGCGGGAAGACATCTGTTGGTCTAATCCGCGCGTCCAGGAAATCCGTTCGCTGCGGCAGCCTAACGACTAGCCGATGGACCGGGACTGGCGTTGCTGAACAGCGATTTCCACTGGCCGTAGCCTTCTTCTTCAAGTTTGTCGGCCGGAATGAACTTTAGCGCCGCGGAGTTAACCACATAACGATCATTTGCGGGCGGTGGGCCGTCGTGAAAGAGATATCCGAGGTGCGAATTGCTTCGGGTCGTTCGCACATCCACCCGGTCGAGTTCAGGCCGTGAAGTATCCTTGGTCAGGGTCAGCTTGGCTGTCGGTAACGGTTTGGTGAAGTTTGGCCGGCCGTTTCTGGCATCGAACTTGTCGGTAGAACTGAATAGCGGATCTCCGGTAATGACGTCCACGTACAATCCTGGTTTCTCGCTATTCCAGTAATCATTTTGAAAGGCCGGTTCGGTACCATTCTCGCGGGTAACCCGATACTGCTCTTCTTTCAGCCGCGCCTTGAGCTCGGCGTCGCTTGGCACTGGGCTGTTAAAGTCGTAGCGGGCGACCTTTTTGTGCTCACTGCGATAACTACTGACGTAGTAAATGGCCGAACCGAGCACGATAACCGCCACCAACCCCAGGCATACGCTCCAGTAGGAGGTATCTTCGCCTTTTATCCGGTAGGCGCTAACATCACGATCATCATCACCATTCATACTTCCTGAATCTCGTCTCGGAGCCGAGTCTGCCGGAAAAATTTTGGCGACGCTAGTACCTTTATCAGGCGCAGGATGGCACTATTTTTTGGCCGAATCTGTCGGTTTATGGGCCTGCGCAAATAATGGCAGATATTGCCCGTATCCTTCCTGCTGGAGTTTCTCTACCGGAATGAACCGTAGCGCAGCCGAGTTGATGCAGTAACGAAGTCCACTCGGACCAGGGCCATCATCAAATACATGGCCGAGATGCGAATGGCTCTTCGTCGATACCACCTCGGTGCGTTTCATCCCGAACGTGGCATCGGTCTTTTCGGCCACATGCTCCTTGGCGACCGGCTTTGTGAAACTGGGCCACCCGGTGCCGCTGTCGAATTTGTCCATGGAGGTGAACAGCGGTTCGCCGCTCACCACGTCCACGTAAAGACCTTCCCGATGATTATCCCAGTATGCATTGTGAAATGGCGGCTCCGTCCCGCATTGCTGAGTGACGTAATACTGCTGCTTGGTCAGTTTGTTCCGAAGATCTTCTTCGGTGGGCTTGGCCGAAGGTCCTGCGGGAGATGATGAATCGTTCATGGTTGTTTGGGGTTGAATTGGTTCCTCCCGTTTCTGGGCACGGGCGCGATTGAGAAAAATCACCAACGCCGCGAGCGCGACGAACACAATCGCACAAAAAACCAGCATGCCTCGAGAGGAAGGCGGTGGACGTTTGGGGAGCTCGATCACCAGGAAAAATACCTCCGTTTGCAGGGTCGCAACAGAGGAATTTCACGGCGCGGACGCGCCGTGAAATAAGCTCCAATTCCCAACATCCAAGCTCCAGAGAATGCTTAATCACCAGGGATCAAGCCATGAAAGCGCCATCAGCGTTCGGAGCTTGGATATTGGAACTTGGGATTTGTTCTACTCCTGTCTCCCTTCTTCTGGCACCCGGATATAGCGCTGCAAGGTAAACAGACCGATCGGCGCGACTGAAGCGGCGAGGGCAAAGATCAGCCACATTATATTTGAGCGCCGCGGACCTTCGGCCGGACAGAATGCGGCCAATATCCAGCCCGCTGTTCCCACCAGAAGTTTGCCGATCAAAAAAGGGATATAAGCGAGCGCGCCATACGAAGCTTCCTGGCCTTTCGGCGCGATGGCCGCGGCGTATTCATACACGCGCGGCGAGTAGAACGCTTCCCCCACCGAAAACACCATGAGGTACAGCGCTGCCATCACGTAATAGGGATGAATCGATCCCTGCACCCCGAGATAGCTGTGGCCCAGCCATTGGCCCGGTGCGCTGTTGGCGAGGCCGACAAACCAATCGGTAGGCAAGGCCATGATGAAAACGCCGGCGGCGCAAATCGCGCCGCCAATGATCACCATTCGATAAGCAGCAAATCGCTGGGTCAGTGCACCGATTGTGGGCACAAGGAGGATGATGAAAATCGCATTGATGTTCGCCAATTTGCCGACTGGCGCATGAAGCCCGAGTTCCCGGTCGCCGAATTTCGGAAACACGTAGTCCATCTGCAGAAAAATCGCTTTTAGAAATCCGATGAGGAGAAAAAACACCAGGATACGAGCGAATGCGGATTGACCGATGAGGCGGCGGAATAGCTTAATCGTTTCAACGGCGCTTTGCCGAACGGTCTGAGCAATCCCGCCCAGGAGCGAATCCGACGCGGTGCGCGCCTTGGTTTGCGGCCGTCCATCTTCGCTGCGTCGCAAGAAGTAGATAGCCGGAAATATGACGAGCTCTATTGCCAGGCTGACCATGAACAGCTGTTGGTGCGTCGTAGGGGTGAATCCAAAGACGTTGATGTGCGGATCCAGTTGCCGGATCTTGTCGAACACCCATCCGGCCACGACATAACCGATGTTCATGATCATGTAGATGATCGAGAACGAGATGGATCGTTGCTGAGTGGTTGAATAGCGACGGGTAGCGGCCAGCAACACCGGTGTGCCGAGCGCTTCTCCTACCGCCAGTGGAAGCACGCCGCAGATCAGAGCCAGCGCCGGCACGGTGGTGGTCACCATGACCGTGCGCGCCACCGTGCAGATGCCGACGCCGAGGAAAAATGTGCGGCGCAAACCGATCGCATCGGTTAACGAGCCCGCCAGCAATGTGAATACGGTCATTGCCGGCGCCCAGACCCAGCCGACCAGCGCCCCGGCCGCTTGATCACTGAATCCGAGATCTTTCGACAGCCACAAAACCATTGTTTTGTTCGTGATTGAATAGGCCGTGTAGATCAGGAACTTGATCAGGAACGTCAGCCACAGCTCGCGCTGGGCGCCCTTTAGCACGGTGAATTTCCCGATGAATCCGGCGAGCCCCCGAGCCGCAGCCACTCCAACGTCCTGTTCGGGATCAACCGCTGATGTTCGTGCGCTGCTCATCGGATCCGGAAGCTACTCTTCAAAAGGAGGAACTATTGGAGTTGTAAGCCGTTTGTGTCACGCCCCGCATTTCAATTGACTGGCCGCCCTAGGATACCGAACACCCAGGAGCTGTCATCCTGAGCATAGTCGAAGGACCTCTCCTCCTTGCGTGACGCGTGCCGCATTTGCCAGGTCCCTCGACTACGCTCGGGATGACATTAACTATGGGTGCTGTATCGGCTTTGTAGGATTCGTTAGGCACCGCTCGATGTAACTGTGCTCCGGTGTTTGCAGGGACTCAGTTAGAGGCCGTTGTTAAAACGGCACTTCACAAAAAAAATGGTTACAACAGTTCCTCCAGAAATTTTTTACTATCGAACGGCGCAAAATCATCCAACTGCTCGCCCGTCCCGATAAAACGCGTAGGTAACTTTAACTCGTTCTGGATCGCAACCACCAGTCCTCCTTTGCCGCTGCCATCGAGCTTTGTCACAATCAGGCCGGTTAGGCCAAGCGAATGATTGAATTCCTGGGCCTGGGTCAAGGCATTCCCGCCGGTGGTTGCGTCTACCACCAAAAAAATGTCGTGCGGCGCGGTTGGGTCGAGTTTCGATAAACTGCGCTTCACTTTCTGTAACTCGGCCATGAGATTGGTCTTGGTGTGGAGACGTCCTGCTGTATCGCAGATTAAAAATTGAATGTCCCGCCGCGCCGCAGCTTGATACGCCTCATAGCACAACGCCGCCGGATCCGCGTTGTATTGACCGCGGATCATCTCCACCCCGAGTCGTTCGGCCCAGATGCCTAACTGCTCGATTGCAGCCGCCCGGAATGTATCCGCGGCCGCGAGCAGGACGCTGTGGCCGTTGCCCTTGAGGTGATGTGCCAGCTTAGCCGTGGAAGTGGTTTTGCCGGTGCCGTTCACGCCGACAACCAGAATCACGCGCGGTTTTCCGGGAAGCGGTTCCAAGAAGGTCGTTTTCGGGGGAAGAATTGCGTCTATCTCTTTGCCTGCGACCTGCACCACATGCTTGATGCCCGTCATGGACCACGCTTCCTGCTCCTTCAGCTTGTCCATGATCCGCATGGTCATCGGAACACCGAGATCGGCCCGGATCATCATCGCTTCCAACTCTTCCCAATCGATGGGCTTCAGCGAAAAAGTTTGCAGCAACGTGTCGAAAAATTTCATTTCGCGGAGACACTGTAGCGGCGGTCTCCGACCGTCGCATTATTGGATTTGGAGCACGGTGTAGAGGAGAGTGTAGAGGTGCTGGCCGCGCCGAGCACTTGTTTTACCTGTTTCGGTGGTTGGCATAACCACCGCTACAACGACAGACCCGACGGTGGGGAGCCGCCGCTACAACGATTATCCCGTGGCCTTCTGCGTAACTGCTTCGCGCAAAGGTCGCGTCAGATCGTTCTTCACACCGTCCAGAATGCCGTTCACGAACCGGCCGGAGTCGGCACTGCCAAATGTCTTCGCCAGTTCGATAGCTTCATTTATCGAAACCACCGGCGGGATATCATCGCGATAAAGCATTTCGTAGATCGCCAGCCGCAAGACATTGCGATCGACCGGTGAGATACGGTGGAACTCATAATTTTCGCAATAACGTCGGATCCGATCGTCGATTTCCGGAAGATGCGCCATCATCCCTTCGATCAAGGGTTGGGCAAATTCACGGGCCCGCGGAGTTGCCGGGCAAAATTCCCAGAATTGGTCCAGTTTCTCAGGTCCTTCCCCGCGCTGAAGATCGCGCCAAAAATGGTACTGAACCGCTGCTTCCCGAGCTTTGCGCCGTTTTCCCATGATTATTTCTCGCGCAGATCATCCAGCAAATTTGCCATATGCACGGCGGTCCGGGCTGCTTCGGTTCCACGATTCATCTCTTCTTCTAAACATCGCTCGCGAGCTTGAGTTTCGGTTTTTAAACTTAACACGCCGTGAATAACAGGGACAGCGTCTTCCATTGCGATGCGTTGCAACGCTTCGGTGACGGACCGCCCAAGGTGCTCGGCGTGATCCGTCTTCCCCTGCAAGATAACCCCCAGCGCAAGAATGACGTCCGCCCGTTTCTGGCGGGCAAGCTCGCGCACGACTATTGGAATTTCGAACGCGCCGGGAACTTGATGAAGATCCACCTGTGGACTCTGAACGAGCACCTGCAATTCGCGAACGGCGTGATCCACCAGGCCTTGAACGTATTCGTTGTTGTATTGACTGGCCACAATCGCGAACCGCCGCTTCGGTAGCACGGCCCGAGTAGCAATAGTCCCGACCTGGCGGGGGCGCGGCGGAATAGCAGTCGACATATTTTCCGAGGAACGGTCGCTATCCGCTAAAGCAGATGCCCCAGCTTTTGTTTCTTCGTTTCCAGATAACGGGCATTATGCGGGTTCACTTCGCCTCGAATCGGCACCTGTTCGACCATCTGCATGCCGTAGCCTTCCAATCCCACCACCTTCTTCGGGTTATTCGTTAGGAATCGGAACTTGCGAACGCCAAGATCGAATAAAATCTGCGCGCCCAAACCGTAATCGCGCAGGTCAGTGGCGAAGCCGAGCTTGGCATTAGCTTCGACTGTATCGAGGCCTTCTTCCTGCAGTTTGTAAGCGTGGATCTTGGCGGCCAGGCCAATGCCCCGTCCTTCCTGCCGCATGTAAACCAGAACACCGTTGCCTTCATCGGCGATCTGTCGAAGCGCTGCATGCAATTGATTTCCGCAATCACATCGTTTTGAGCCGAATACGTCACCGGTTAGGCATTCACTATGAACTCTGACCAACGGCGTCTGGTCTGGGTCGATTTTTCCTTTCACCAGGGCGAGGTGATGCATGCCATCGAGAGTGGAGTGGTAAAGGTGCAGATCAAAGTCGCCGTAGTCGGTCGGCAGTTTAATGACCTGTTCCAGCTCAACCAGTTTTTCGCGCTGGCGCCGATAAGCGATGAGGCTCTGGATTGTGCAGATCCGGAGGCCGTGTTTCTGGCGGAACTCCATCAGCTCGGGCAACCGCGCCATCGTTCCGTCGTCGTGCAAGATTTCGCAGAGGACACCGGCAGGTTGCAATCCGGCCAGCCGGGCCAGGTCTACTGCGGCCTCGGTGTGCCCGGCCCGCCGCAGAACCCCGCCGTCTTTGGCGCGAAGCGGGAATACGTGTCCGGGTTGCACCAGGTCTTCCGGAGATGACTTGGGATTCGCAATCGCCAGGATGGTTGTCGCTCGATCGTAGGCGCTGATGCCGGTGGTGACTCCTCTCGCCGCATCGACCGAAACCGTGAAATCGGTTTTGTACATTTCGCGGTTTTGAGCCACCATCCGCTGCAATCCCAGCTGTTCGGCGCGTTCGTGTGACAGCGGCACACAGATCAATCCGCGGCCATACTTCGCCATGAAATTGACCGCCTCTGGCGTAACCTTCTCGGCGGCGATCACCAGGTCCCCTTCGTTCTCGCGGTCGGCGTCGTCCGTAACAATGACGACCTTACCATGAGCGATGTCGCTCAGGACGTCTTCGATCGTGTCGAACTGGAACACTTGCTTGGGCTTAGCCTCGGCAATCATGGAGGAACAATGTCGCTGGCCCACGCTCTGGAAGCAACTTCCTTCGGCTGCTCAGACCGATGGTAGTGCGGAAGCGAAAAAGCGGCTTTCAAAGCTCGCTACACTTTTGGTGGTGGATCGGCCGCTCCGCCGGGCGATGCTAAAATAAGAGCAGCGTAGCTGCTCAAAGTGAGCCCCGAAGGCTTTCGGGGCTTGGGTTTAGCATCGCCCGACGGAGCGGCCGATCCACCTTGAAGAGCCACCGGAGCGTGATCACACTCGGTATGTGTGATCTACCGCGGTTTTCCGGCCAAATTGCGTCACGAAGTGCCCAACTGGGTCGAACCAGGCGCACTGTTTCGTATCCGCATTCGACTCGATCACACGAAAAACCAACGCTTCTTGACTGAGTCTCCACTCTCACCGCGCCTTTTGGATTCGGCGAGGTTTTATGAGAAAAAGCAGCGATGGCACATCATGCTCTTCCTGTTGATGCCGGACCATGTGCATGCCATCCTTTCGTTCGCCAGCGACCAACCGGTTAGTCTCGTCGTGGGCGATTGGAAAAATTAATTCAAGCGCATGAACGGTGTCTCCTGGCAGGAAGGGTTCTTTGACCACCGGCTACGTAACGATGAGCAAGGTGAACAATTGTCAGCCAAGCTGAATTACATTCGGCAGAATCCAGTTGCTGCTGGTCTGTGCGCGAATGCAGCCAGTTGGCCATGGATTATTGATCCGGCTCAAAACTCTGCAAGCTCGCTGCCGTAGGTGGATCGGCCGCTCCGCCGGGCGATGTTGAAATAACGCAGCGCAGCTGCTCAAAGTGAGCCCCGAAGCCTTTCGGGGCTTGGGCTTACCATCGCCCGACGGAGCAGCCGATCCACCTGCGCGCAGCGCGCGCTACAGTCTTGCGTCGGATCGATACGCCGCTCACCAAGATAATCGACACGCTTTTAGGCCCGTCCGCGGAGCCGTTGCTTTAGCATTTTCTTTTGCCGCGCTTTGCGTCATCGTCAGCTGTGCCAAGTCGACCGTCGCGCCTCGAAGTTCAAAAAACCTACAAGCTGCTGATTGGGGGCAAGTTCGTTCGGGGTGAAAATGGGCGAGTCCTCCCAGCGCGCTCGAACAATGGTGCGCTTCTGGCGAACTATTGCCGTGCCTCGAAGAAGGATTTTCGGGACGCCGTAACCGCAGCTCGCGCGGCCTTTGGCGGCTGGTCCAAAACCTCGGCCTACCTGCGCGGCCAAATTTTATATCGCGCGGCCGAAATGCTGGAGATGCGGAGGACCGAGCTCCAGCAGGAAGTGGAACGCAGCAACGGAACCAGCCGTGCCGCTTCATCTTCCGAAACAACTCTGGCCATCGATCGCCTGGTGCATTACGCCGGCTGGACCGATAAGTTTTCGCAAGTGTTCGGTGCGGTGAATCCGGTCGCTAGTTCGCACTTCAATTTTACCACTCCGGAACCAACCGGCGTCGTGGTCGTGATTTGCCCTAACGACCCGCCTTTGCTCGGATTGATCTCGCTGATCGCACCCGCCATTCTGACCGGCAATTGCGTAATCGCGCTGGCCTCGCCGACCCAACCGCTCCCGGCGTTGACGTTTTCGGAAGTGCTCGCCACCAGCGATTTACCCGGAGGCGTGGTCAACGTCCTGGCTGGGGACCGCGCGGAACTCGCACCGCATTTTGCCAGCCACATGGATGTAAACGCCATCGTCGATGGAAGCGGAGACGAGAAGATTGGCCAGGAGCTTCAGCGCGGCGGCAACTTCAACGTGAAACGATACGTGCGCCGTGATCTCGCGGCAAAGCAATGGCGCGGGCCGGAGGCGGAGACGCCGTACTGGATTCTCGACACCGTCGAGATGAAAACGGCCTGGCATCCAATCGGACTCTAGCTCCTCGACGGTTATTCCGGTACTTTCGGCAGTCCGTGAGCACCGCTAGGTTAACGATATGCGGGCATTGCTGATCGTTCTGGATAGTGTCGGCATTGGTGGCGCGCCCGATGCGGCTGCCTACGGAGACGAAGGCGCTGACACGCTCGGTCACATTTTCGAACAAATTCCTGGTTTGCGATTGCCGACTCTGGCCTCGTTGGGTTTAGGGCAGGTGGTGACTGCAGCCGATCGATCCCGATTCGGCAGCGACGGTGGCAGGGCGAGCTATGGGAAGATGCAGGAGCAATCCGCTGGTAAAGACACCACCACTGGTCACTGGGAGCTGGCCGGAGCGATCCTCCACCAACCATTCACCGTGTTCGACACGTTTCCGGACGAACTTGTTAGGTCAATCGAACGGCACGCCGGGATTCGTTTCATCGGCAATTACGCCTGCAGTGGCACTGAAATTCTGGATCGGCTTGGCCCGGAACATCTTCACACCGCCAGCCCAATCCTGTATACCTCGGCCGATTCCGTTCTGCAGATCGCCGCTCACGAAAGTGTCATCCCGATCGAGAAGCTTTACGCAATCTGCGAAATCGCCCGGCGCCACGCCGATACTTGCCGAATTGGACGGGTGATAGCCCGTCCGTTCGAAGGTGAACCGGGCAATTTCCGCCGAACGACGCGGCGCCACGACTATTCGATGCGGCCGCCGCGGACGGTGCTGGATGCAATCGCCATGACGGGGCAGCCGGTGATCGGTGTCGGCAAAATCAAAGATATCTTCGCCGGACAAGGCATCATGGAATCGTACCCGACTACGTCCAACACAGATGGAATGTCTGAAATCGAGAAGCTATGGGGAAAAACACCTAACGGATTGATTTTCGCGAACCTGGTAGACTTCGATATGGTCTACGGCCATCGCCGCGATGTTGGTGGTTATGCCAAGGCCCTGGTCGAATTTGACGACTGGTTGGCTCACTTTATCGACTCAATCACGCCGGAAGATCTGGTGATTATCACTGCGGATCACGGGAACGATCCAACGTTTCACGGTACTGATCACACTCGGGAACAGGTACCGCTGTTTGTGATGCATCAACGGCAGAGCCGGGATCTCGGAACGCGATCGAGCTACGCCGATGTTGCCGCTTCGTTAGGGGCCTTTTTCAAACTTCCGGCATGGCCAGTCGGGACCTCATTTATTGGCTGAATTTGGAGCGACACGGATCGCATTGTCGAGCTACTGAACAAGCGACTTAGTATCTCGGAGGTGTCATGCTGAGGGTAGGCGAAAGACCCTGCTGTGTTCCCGGCTACTTTACCTGAGTGCTTTCCAAACCGGCAAAAACCTGCGAAATCTGCGAACGATCTGCGATGCACATTCCTTCATTGATCGAGAAGAAGCGCGAAGGCGGAGAGCTTTCAGGCGAAGAAATCGGGTTGCTGGTGGCGGATTTTACGGCTGGCAAAATTCCCGATTACCAAATGAGCGCCTGGGCCATGGCGGTGTTCTTCCGCGGAATGACGGCGGAGGAAACGCGACACCTAACCCATGCGATGATGAACAGCGGCCGCGTGCTGAAGTACCCGGATAATTCGCCGCCGAAGATCGATAAGCATTCAACCGGTGGAATTGGAGACAAGACCTCAATCGTGCTGGCGCCGCTGCTGGCCTGTGACGAAGCCTGGATCCCGATGATCTCCGGCCGTGGTCTCGGAATTACCGGAGGCACTCTCGATAAAATGGAGAGCATCCCTGGTTTCAACGCGAACCTGGACGAGAACCGCGCGATCAAACAATTGGAAGCGATCCATCTCTTCATGATCGGCCAAACCGCCGATATCTGTCCGGCTGACAAAAAGCTTTATGCATTACGCGACGTAACCGGGACCGTGCCTTCGCAGGCGCTGATCGTTGCCAGTATCATGAGCAAGAAGCTGGCGGAGAACCTCGACCGGCTGGTGCTGGATGTGAAATACGGCGCCGGCGCGTTCATGAAGTCCCGTGGCGACGCGGAACAGCTGGCCCAGTCAATGACCGCAGTAGGCGAACTGATGGGTGTGAAGATGGCGCATCTTCTTACCCCGATGGACGAGCCGTTAGGTCGTTCGGTCGGCAACGCGCTTGAGATCGCCGAATGTGTCGACACCCTTCAAGGGCGTGGTCCGGCTGATCTGGTGAACCTGGTACTCGACCTGGCAGAGAAGGTTTCGAACACGCCGCGTGAACAATTAGCAAAGCGCCTGGAAGACGGCAGCGCGTGGAAGAAGCTGGTGTCGGTCGTTTACGCGCAGGACGGCGACGCGACCACGCTCGAGATCATCAAGGAAGTTCATCGGGCGCCAGTGATTCAGCCGATCATTTCGAAATCGGGTGGAACCGTAAAGACGATGAACGCCGAAGCAGTCGGCCGCGGTTGTTTGCTGCTCGGTGCGGGGCGCCAGAAAAGTGACGACGCGATCGATTTTGCGGTTGGCGTTTCGGAATTGAAGAAGGTGGGCGAGCGGGTGGGGGAGAACGAGCCCGTCATGTGGGTTCATGCCCGAAGTGAAAGCGCACTCGAGCGGGTCCGGCCGCTTTTCGAAGGCGCGGCCGTGTTGGAATGATCTGGGTCGCAATGGCGAGCCGCCGCTTCGCTCGCCAGAATGCGCTTTGTGCCGTCGCGTTTCTGGCGTTTACTCAATCGAATTACGTCTCAGCAGCCGAACCAGCGGCGAGCGATGCTCCCGTTTCATCCGCAACTGCGAAACCGGCAGTCGATCAGCTGATTCCGTGGCTGCTCGACGAAGCAACTGAGCTTCGCGGCATCGCCTTCAGCGAAGTTATTTTCGACGCGACGGGAAAACGCGTTCTCCCGCTGGATTTCCAAAGTCAGACGGACAAAAAGGTCATAAAACAAATAAGCGCAGCTTTGGATGAAACGGTTAGGCGGCTCAACGCGCCGGACAATCCGGTTCAGAAAACCGCCCGCATCAATGAAGTCAGCAGTCATGTCGAAGACAGTTTGCGAGAGCTGCTAAATGCGGCGCCGGGGTTGAGCTGCGATTTTCCGCACACCGCGAAAGACAAGGTGCAACGCTCCGGGTATCCCGATCTGCGAATCGTGGAATTGGCTACCGGTCGGATATTTTATCTCGACCCGAAGTTGTATGCGCTGGGAAGCCGCGACAGCAGTTTTCGAACGTTTTACTTCGAGCCGAAAGTCGCGACCAATAAGGTTCGCGATGATGCGGTGCATTTGATCGCCGGCATTGAACACGCCGCCCGCGAGGATGGTCGCTGGCGGTTTACCCGGTGGGATTTGGTCGATCTGTCACATTTCCAGGTGAAGCTTAAAGCCGAGTTCCAAGGGAGTAATCGAGACATGTACCGGCCAGAAGCGATCGTAGCTACCAGTGCCGCGTCGCCGAAGTAGTCGAGTTCGGCGCTAAAACCGTCTGCCGACTGTAGGGGAAGCAGCTTGCTGCCCTGGGAGGCTAGCAGCCTCCCCTACAGAAGAGGGAGAATTCCGCCGCGGTGAGTTGCCGTCCGGTCAGTGCCTAACGCTAACACCCCAGCTATGTCATCCCGAGGGCAGTCGAGGGACCTCCCAAATGCGCCAGGCGCCACACCGGTAGGAGAGGTCCTTCGACTTCGCTCAGGATGACAACGTTTTGGTAGTAATATCCCCAAAGTGCCTGCATCGCGCGCCACCGCGGTCCGTCAGAAGTTAATTACAACCAGGCGACGCATCACGCCGGCCTTCGGCAGCTTTTTTCCTGCGTTCCTATTTTCCGGAGGAGCTCCCGGATCAAATCCCGCGGGCGGTACTCCATTGCACGGCGAACCGTGCTACTTCCCGCGCATTCTTCAGATTCAACTTCTCTTTAATATGCGCGCGGTGTGTCTCCACCGTTTTCGGACTGAGGTGCAGTGCCTCGGCAATCGCTTTGACTTCTTCGCCCTGCCCAATCCTCTCCAGAATCTCCAGTTCGCGATCGGTCAACTGATCGGTAGGCGTGGCTCCCGGGCGGGCTTTGCTCAGGACCACATTCGAGATGACTTCGCTGGCCATTCCCGGACTCAAATACGTTCGACCGCCAATGACCTCTCGCACCGCGACCAACACGCTCCCCAGAGCCTCCTCCTTCGTCACGTAACCGTTCGCGCCGGCGCGCAGCGATCGCACCGCGTAGGTCGGCTCGTCATGCATCGACAACACCAGGACAGGCGTTTTTGGAAATTCGACCCGCAGCGATTTCGTTAACTCCAAACCACTCGGCCCCTTCAATCCCAAATCGACGATCACCATCGTGGGGTTGAGCCGGCGCGCCAGGGTCAAAGCTTCCGGCGCGCTGCTCGCTTCCCCCACCACGCTGAATGTCTGCTCGGAATTCAGAAGCTGCACAAGCCCATGTCGAAATAACGGATGATCATCTACCACCAGAATCCGGACGAGATCCTCCCCGCTGGCGTCTTTATGATTGGCCATGCGCGAAAGCCGCGGAGCTTCGCTGAATTCTTCGGGCGGCGCGCTGGCTTTGTTACTCGCACGCTTGGCTTTTGCCGTCACGGTTGTCTTTGTAGCGTCTTTTCCAGTGGTGGCGGAGACAAATCGTCTGGCAGTAAAGCGTTTATCGATGCTTCGAAGCCCGCCCGTTACCGATTCGCTGACCCGATCCACGACCATCTCTGGAAGGGTATCGAGTTTCACCGCTCTAGTGGTTCTTCGGAATTTTTACCGTGATTGTTTTACCGGGATTTCGCAAAGAACCCTGGTGCCTCGTTTCGGCCGGGAGTCGACGGTCAGAGTGCCGCCCAAAACGTTGGCGCGGTATTTCATAATGTGGAGGCCCAGGCCTTTCGCGCCCTTTCGCGGCCGAAAACCTTTGCCGTTATCTTCGATCACCAGCCGGATGGATTCGCGCTCCCGCTCCACGCAGATTGTGATTTCGTCGCCGCTTGAATGGCTTACCGCATTGCGCATCGCTTCCTGCGCAATCCGGAACAGGTTAAGCGCGATTGTTTCATCGCGGATCCGGATCGCGCGTGGCAGCTTCAGATTACATTGCACGTCGCGGCGGTCGGTCGCTTCCTTGCACAAGGTGCGCAATGCCGCGGGCAGACCCCCTGCCGCCAGAACCGAAGGTTGAAAACCGCGGGCGAGATCGCGTGCGATAGCGACGTTGCGGTTCACCACTTCGGCCGCTTCATCGAGTGTTTTCGCGGCTACCTCGTGCCCGAGGGTTTTGCTGGCTGATTTCAAAAATAAAGCCGTGGCCGTCAGCTCCTGGCAGACAACGTCATGCAAGTCCTGGCCGATACGGCGCCGCTCCCGCTCGCTAATTTCAAGGAGTTCGCGTTCCAGTTGTTCGCGCTGGACCATAGCGCGTTCCAACTCGTTGTTAGTGGCCATCAAATCCGCAGTGCGTTCGAGGACTCGCTGCTCGAGCTGGTCGCGCGCGTAGCGCAGCTCTTCTTCGCCTCGCCGCTGGTCGGTGGCGTCCCGCGCAATTTTGGCGAACCCACGGGCCGCACCGTTCGGCTCATCCAGCCGCATCATGACTCCGTCTACCCAGAAGCGACCGCCGTCTTTGCGCAGATGCCAGCGCCGGTCGGGCGCCCGTCCCTCATTTAACGCAATTTCGATTTCGCGTTCTACGGCTCCCTTTGCTTTGTCTTCAGGAACAAATATCAAGTCGCCGGTTCGACCTACCGCCTCGTCCGCCGACCAGCCGAATACGCGTTCGGCGCCGTTGCTCCAGTAGCTAATCCGATTGTCCAGATCCAAAAGAAACATCGCATAATCCTTGGCGCCCTCGACCAACAGCCGAAACCGCTCCTCGCTTTCGCGTTGGGCTGCTTCTGCCTCCTTGAGGTCGTGAATGTCCGTGGCAGAGCCGAACCAGCCGATCACGTTGCCGTCGCTGTCGCGCATGGGAACGTTCCGCGCGATGAACCAGCGGTAATCGCCGTTGTGGCGCCGCAGCCGAAACTCGGCATCGAACACTTCTCCTTTTCTGAACGCGTGGTCCCACCTCTCGCGAGAAGCGGCTGCGTCTTCGGGATGAACTACTGCTTCCCAACCCGGCCCATGTGACTGCTCGTAAGTGAGGCCGGTGTATTCGTACCAGCGTTGATTGAAATAATTCGCCTCGCCTTGGGTGTTGTTGGTCCACACAAGCTGCGGGATAGCGTCGGCCAACTTCCGCATCCGGTCTTCGCTTGCGCGCAAAGCCAGCTCAGCCAGTTTTCGTTCAGTAATGACGTGGGTCGAACCGACGACCGCCTGGACTTCGCCGTTACTTCCGCGCAACGGGCTGAAGATGTATTCGTAGAAACCTTCCCTGCCTTCGGGATTCACGTAAGGCGTTTCATCTTTCACTGGTTCGCCAGTTAGGAAAACCTGCTCGATCTGCTGATGCAGCCTGGCCGCGAGCTGCGGCTCATACTTCAGTTCATGGAAATTTTTCCCCACCGCTTCTTCCAACTTCAATCCCCACAGATCGAGCAGCGGTTTATTGGCGAAAAGAAAACGGCCATCGCGGTCGAACAGGTAGGCGAAATCCGTAATCGTGGAGAGCGTGGCATCGAATAGTCGCGACTGTCGTTCCAGTTCCTCCCGACTATGCCGCAGCTCTTCCTCCATGCTTTTCCGCTTCGTGATATCGATAAAGGTCGCGACCACCCCGGCGATCCGATCCTCGGCGGTGCGATAGGGCGCAATTCGGCTCAAGAACCATTTGGCTTCCCCAACCTGAACTTCATGCTCCAGCGTTTTCAGTTCTCTGAGGACCGTTTCTGCGTCAGCTATGAAATTGGGGTAGTTCAGTCGATGAGTGATATCGGCAAGCGGCCGCCCCAGATCGGACGGAATGAGATTAAATAGCGTCTGCGCGCTGGGCGTGAATCGCGCGATTCGCAGCTGCCGGTCCAGGAAGATTGTCCCGATGTCGGTCGATGCCATCAGGTTGTTCAGATCGGTGTTCGACCGGCTCAGGTCTTCAACGCTGCTCTTCAGCTCATTATTGACTGTGATCAGCTCCTCGTTGACCGATTGCAGTTCTTCCTTGCTCGTCTCCAGCTCTTCAGTCGCAGAACGCATCTCCTCGTTCATCGCCTGGAGCTCTTCGTTCGAAGCCTTCAATTCTTCAGACGTGGCTTCGTACTGCTC
>JBJMXE010000106.1:0-31471 GCA_045809745.1 Chthoniobacterales bacterium
CAGGATTCGCTGGATTCGGCCGTCCTCGCCGAACGTGCCGTGAATGGTCAGGAACGCGAGATCCACCTGGTCCGGTAGCCGGAAGTCTGCGCCCCGAACGTCAACATCCGTCACTTCCGCCCCTAACGATCGCAGCGCCTTGGACACTCCGGCCCCGGTGGCAAGCGAGACGTCCCGCTCCGAGCCCGGACCGCCCATCAACACCGCAATGCGCTTTCCGGTTAGGCTGCTCATACGTCCTGACCTACGATCTGAACCTCTGTTTCCAATTCGATTCCCCGTTTCTCGCGAGCGGTGGCTTTGATCTGTTCGATCAACTGCAAAACTTCCGATGCGGTCGCACCACCGTCGTTGACGATGAAATTCCCGTGAACGTCGGAGATACGGGCTTTGCCGACATGCGTATCTTTCAGACCGAGTTCATCGACCAGTTTCCCAGCGGGACATGAATCCGGGTTTTTGAAGATGCATCCTGCGCTCTTGGCACTCGGCTGCGAACTGCGCCGTTTCTCCTGTGACGCTTCCAATTTGCGAACGATCTCATCCGCTGTCGCCGGGTGCGCGCGGAACACGGCTGAAACCGCGTAGTTCTTCTCGAGATCAGCGACGTGGCGGTAACGAACATCGAAATCACCCGGCAGAGCGACGTGTCCCTGCCCGTCCCCGTCGAGATAGCGAACGCGCACCACGTTCTCAAACAATTGTGATCCCATCGCGCCCGCGTTCATTCGGAGGCTGCCCCCAACCGATCCGGGTATTCCTTCCATCCATTCCATGCCTCCGAGCCCGGCAGCTTTCGCGGCATACGCTACTTCCTTCAGCTTGGCGCCGACACCTGCGGTGATGTCACCGCCGTCCACTGTTACCCGGTCGAATTCGCCACCTGATGGGTGCACCACGACGCCTTGGATTCCGCCATCGCGAACCAGCAGATTGGAACCGCGTCCAATGACGAATAGGGGCAAGGTTTCGCGACGGCAAAACCGGATAATTTCAGCGAATGCTCTCTCGTCTCGGGGCTCCACCCAAAATTGAGCCGGGCCGCCGACCCGCAGCGTGGTGTGTTTCGCCAACGGCTCGTACAAGCGCACATCGCCCGTTTCCCCGATGATTGTCTTCAATCGCTCGGCGATTACCAGGTCCGCTGCCAGAATCGAAAGTTGTTCGTGAATATTCCCGGCGCCAAGACTCAACACCAAATCGCCGGGATCAATCATGTTGCCGATGTCCCGATGCAGCCGGTCGAGCCTGGGCTGATAGGTCACACCGCCATGACCATGTTGCTGAATTTCGTCGGCAATCGTCTGGCCGGTGATTCCCGGAAGCGGCGCTTCGCTGGCGGGATACACATCGGTGATCACCACGCGATCGGCATCATCGAATGCCGCGCCGAACTCCTTACGCAACGCTTTCGTCCGGGAATAGCGGTGAGGCTGAAACACCGTCAGCACTCGTTTGCGGCCGGTTGATTTCGCGGTCCGCAAGGTCGCGCTAATCTCGGTCGGATGATGAGCATAGTCGTCAACCAGGAGAAAGCGTTCGCTGGAGTATTTGATTTCGAAACGCCGGCGGGCGTGCTGAAAACGGCGCAGCGAGGAAGCGATTTTCTCAAACGGAATGCCAAGCTCAGTAGCAAGAGCGATAACTCCGACCGCGTTGTGAACGTTGTGCCTTCCAGGCACGTTTAGAACCGCTTCACCTAACTGTTTGTCACCGCGATAGACGCAAAACAACGACGCGAAGTTCTGCAGTTCGATGTCGGCGCCGCGATAATCCGACGTGTCCGAGAAACCGTAGGAGATCGCTCTACCCGCGGTTCGGCAGACGCGCGAAGCGTTTGCGTCGTCCGCACTATAAAAGATCGTGCCGCTGGTCTGCTCGATCAGGGTTTGGAAGACTTTCTCGATCGCTTTGAGGTCTGGGTAAAAATCGAGATGCTCTTCCTCGATGTTGAGAATCAGACTGTGTTCGGGGGAGAAACACTGAACCGTTCCGTCACTTTCATCGCCTTCAGCGACGAAATACTGACCGAGGGGATCCCAGTGCGCGTTGCTGCCCAGGATCGGAATCTCCGCACCGATGTAATGAGAAGGATGCAATCCACTTTCTCGAAGGACGTGAGCAGTCATGGCTGACGTGGTCGTCTTGCCGTGCATTCCGGCAATCACGATGCCGCGTTTGCTCTGCATGATCGCAGCCAATGCTTCAGCGCGCCGCAGCAGCCTAACGCCTCTCTCCCGCGCCTTCGCCAGGATCGGGTTATCGGACTTGATCGCGGAAGAATAAATTACGATTTCAACGCCTTCGACATCTTCCGCCCGGTGCGGCCCGCAGAATCGTAAACCCAGGCGACTGAGCCGCGCCGTTTCCTGAGTCGTTGCCTTGTCCGAGCCGCTCACCTCATGACCTAACTCGAGAAGCAATGCCGCGACTCCGCTCATGCCGCTGCCGGCGACGCCGATCAGGTGCACGCGGTGCGTCTCCTCCGTAAGCAGTCTGCAAATCTCGTGATCAGGCGCGCTGCTCATTAGTGCTGTACTTCTCGATCGTTTCGGCTACGACTTCCGCGGCGTTCCGCGGTGCCAGTTGCGCTGCGAGCTTCGACATTGTGGTGAGCTTCGTTCTATCGGAAATCAGCTCATTGATTTGGCGCGCCAGCAGATCACCGGAAATTTCCGATTCCTTGATTAGAAGAGCCGCACCAGCTCGTACGAAGATCTCCGCATTGCGGGTCTGATGATCGTCCGCGGCGTATGGGAAGGGGATCAGCATCGCCGGCAAGCCGAATGCAGCAATCTCGGACAAGCTGGCTGCGCCCGACCGCGCGATCACGAAATCAGCCGCGCTGTAGAGTTCCTCCATCTGATGATGGAAAGCGGCGACGTGGGCAGGGATTCCTTCACGTTGATAATTGTCAGCCATGAGCCGCTCTTCCCGCTTTCCGGTGAGATGAATCATCTGCAAGGCGGTGTCATGAAGGAAAGGGAGCGCCTTGATCACCGCTTGATTGATCCCGCTCGCGCCCTGGCTTCCGCCCATCACCAATGCGGTAGCCAAATCATCTCGAAGACCAAGTTTCCGCCGCACCTCTTTCCGGTCTAACCGAACCAGATCGGATCGAATCGGCGTACCCGTGACCTCCGTTCGCACCTTCGGAAAGAATGGGGCGCACTCTTTGAACCCGAGCAACACCGCTCGAACGAACCGCGCGGTCATCTTGTTCGCTTTGCCGGGAATGGCATTCGATTCGTGAATGAACGTTGGCACACCACGCATCCGCCCCGCCACCACCGGCGCAGTGGAGGTGAACCCGCCCATGCCCAGAATCACGTTCGGCGGAAACTTCCGGTAAATCGCGCGACAAAGGCCCAGGCTCTGATTGAATCGACGAACGAATCCGAGAATGGCAGGCGAGTATAACGACGGCAGCCCAATGCTCGGCAGTTTCTCGAACCGAAACTGGTGCCGGCCCGACAACGCCAACTGGTCGATCTCTTTTTCAGACACGAACAGCATCACATCGTGCCCGCGATTCCGCAGAGCCTCAGCCACGGCCACTCCCGGAAAGAGGTGCCCGCCTGTTCCACCGCATGCGATTACCGCATTCATGACCGGGAACTCCACATCATCATATTCTCGGAGTCACTCTCACTTGTAATGACGTCTGTTTGCGGTTTCCCGGTTCCAAAACGGCCTGTCGGTAAATGCTCAGCAGAAGACCCACCCCAAACAAACACTCCACTAAATTCGATCCGCCATAGCTGATGAATGGGAGCGACAGCCCTTTGTTAGGCAAAACTGACGTGGTCACGCCCATATTTACGGCTGCTTGAAGCCCGATCAGCGAAATGATGCCGCTGCCAAGCAAGAGCCCGAACCGGTCTTTGGCGTGAAGCGCGATCATCATTCCGCAGACCACGACCACTACAAACAGGAACACGACCAGAAGACTGATCCGCAGCCCGAGCTCTTCGCCGATCATCGGGAAAATGAAATCGGTGTGCGCGTAAGGCAGGTACAACATCTTCTGACGTCCGTTGCCCAGCCCCAGCCCGTCCATTCCGCCACTCCCCCACGCAATCAGCGCCTGCATCTGCTGGAGGCCGGCGTCATCTTTGAATCGCTGCGGATCCATGAACGCAGCCAGCCGGCCCATTCGTTCAGACATCTGCGTCGCGATAAACAGAATTCCGCCGAACGCCGCGACCGCGATTCCACCCAGCAGGATCGGGTTCGTCCCGGCGATGAACATAATCACGAAAGCGGTGGCACCGATCAGCGCGGTGGTGCCGAGATCCACTTCTGCCAAAATTAACGCGAGCAGCGGCAGGATGATTGCGAGCGGAAGAAGGAATCCGTGCAACGGCTGACTGCTATTTTTCTCGTGGCGGGCAAACCAGGATCCGAGAAAGAAGACCACCGCTATTTTCGCCGTCTCCGAAGGTTGAAAGCTCACCGGGCCCAAGCCGAGCCAACGCCGGGACCCATTCAATCGCAGGCCGACGTGAGGTACAAAACACAATGCCAGTGTCAATAGAGCGAGCGCGAACCAGAGCCACCATGTGCGTTGCCAAAAATGGTAATCAACCAACGCTGCGACCACGCAAACAACGAAGCCGACGACCAGCCAGACGGCCTGGCGTTTCACGAATGCGTAAACGTCACCGTGGCTCTCCCGCGCGAAGGCACTGGTGCTGAACAGCATGATGATTCCGATCACCAGCAGCCCCAGCACGGCAACAAAGACCAGGTACGCGCTCTTACGATGCATGATGACAATTTCGAAGGGCGAGCGCATGGCGCCCCCAAGGATTGGAAATCGTAGCTTGCCGAGAAGCGTCGTGATCACAAAAGGGTGTCAGCGGCGTCGCAGGAGCTCCGCCCTCCGTCGACCACCGGAAAAACGACGACGCGTTATCATTGCCGCCCAATAATCCGTTGCGTCTCATTCGTCCGTCTTCTTCCCTTTTGCCGCTCTGTTTGGAATCAAAAGTTTTTGTCCGATTTTCAGCTTCCGGGGGTCCTCGATGTGGTTGAGTGCGAGTAAATCGTCGTACGAAACTTTGAACTTCTTGGCGATCGACACGGGGGTATCGCCCTTGCCGATAGTGTAGGTTTTGTGAGACTCGTCGCGCTTCGCGTCGCCGGCTTTTCCGTGATCCTTCGAAGACTGTTTGCCGACCGCTTTAGCTGGTCTGATTTCAAGCGCCTTCGTCTTGTCCTCTTCCGTTGTGTTCGATGACACTCCGGTGGACTCGGATTTAGCCGGGTTAGTCGTCGCCGATTTCTTCACCTGCGGCAGCGCAGGCCCCTGCCGCGTTTTGATTGCGTTGAAAGCAATGATGCCGGAAACCGCGACGACGTGCAGCAGCAACACGATCAGCAGCGCGCGCGACAGCTTCATGTTAGGCTCGGCCATCTCGTCGTAACTGGCCGTAGCCGCGCGCATGGGCCGCCGCGTTACGGTCGCCCGCATCTTTTTACCTTTGTGTTTTTTAAACAGCGTCAGTTTGGGCAGGCGGATTTTCATTTCGTTTTCGGGAGCGCGTGCACGAGCGCGCGAAATTGGTCGCCGCGGTCTACGTAGCTCTTAAACATGTCGAAAGAGGACGTGCCGGGTGAAAACAGAACCACATCGCCGGAGGCGGCGGCCGCGTGCGCATGGTCCAGCGCTTCGGCCAGTGACGTCGCCGTTTTGATTGCGGTTGCGCCCTTCCAGTCTTCCGCGATGCGCTGCGCCATCTCGCCGATCAGCACTATCGATTTGACACGTTCCTGCACCAGAGATCGCACCGATTCGAATCTGAAACCTTTGTCTTTTCCCCCGGCAATTAACACGATCGGCTTCGTCTGCGCGGTCAGCGCTGCCTCCAACGCATCGAGGTTCGTCGCTTTCGAATCATTGATGTAATCAACCCCGTCCACGGAACGCACAAATTCGCACCGGTGCGGTTGCGGCTCATAACGTGATAACGGCGGCACCATCTGCTCGAAGGAGAGACCTCGAGCGTGACCAGCCGCGAGCGTGGCCATTAAGTTTTCGATGTTATGCGAACCACGAAGTTTCGTTTCGGATAGCCGCATGACCGGCGTATCCTGATAGGCGATTGAACCTTCGGTTAGGCGGAAATCAGCGCCATCGTCGTAAGCGCTGAATGTCACCTTTCGTGCCCGCAGCTCTCCAAGGTTTTCGACCGAATTGATAATGGCGACATCTTCACCGGTTTGATTTTCAAAAACCCGAAGCTTGGCGGTGCGATACTCCACCACCGAGGAATACCGATCCAGGTGGTCGGGGGCAAAGTTGAGCCAGACGGCAACCGCAGGATGAAACGTGCGGATCGTTTCCAGCTGGAACGAACTAACCTCGACCGTCAGCACATCAAATTCCGTTCGCCGCCGTGCGACCTCTGACAACGGTTTACCGATGTTCCCGCAGGCGATGGTTCGCTGGCCGCACGCGTTTAGCATCTGCGCGAGAAGCTCGGTCGTGGTCGTCTTCCCGTTAGTCCCGGTAATAGCGATGACCGGCAACTCGCACGACCGCCAGCCCAACTCCAGCTCACCAATGATCTCGATGCCCCGCGAATAAAAATTGCGGGCCAGCGGCGACTGCGGATCGATTCCAGGACTGATGACTGCGAAATCGTAGGTCGAAGACTCGGTTTCCGCGGCAGGACCACTGATGACCTGCACACCGCGGCTGCGGAGATCGTCGAGCGTGGAGTGAAGCAGCTTCTTCTCATCAGCGCTGTCGAGCACCGTCACCTCGGCACCTTCTTCTTTGAGCAACGTTGCCGCCGCGGCTCCACTCAACCCCGCCCCGAGAACGGCTACTTTTTGATTTCGGTACCGCACAAGATTATCTCAACTTGAGAGTGGCTAGTCCGAGCAGGGCGAAGATGGCGGATACAATCCAGAACCGCACAATGACGGTGTTTTCTTTCCACCCGATCAGCTCGAAGTGGTGGTGAAGCGGGGACATTACAAAGATCCGACGTCCCGTTAGTTGAAAGCTGAGGACCTGAAGAATGACTGACACCGCCTCGATCACGAACACGCCGCCAACCACGGCCAGCAGAAGTTCCTGTTTGCAGCAGATCGCTACCACTCCAATCAAACCGCCGATGGCAAGCGATCCGGTGTCGCCCATGAATACTTTTGCGGGGTGACAATTAAACCAAAGGAATCCGAGGCCGGCTCCGACGAGGGCGCTGCATACCACGGTTAGTTCGCCCGTGAACGGATAGAAAGGGACCTGAAGATATTCAGCGATCTTGTAATTCCCAGCAGCATAGGCCAGCAGCGAGTAAGCGAACGCGACGGTGATGGTGCAGCCGATAGCCAGACCATCCAGGCCATCGGTCAGGTTAACGGCATTGGACGAGCCGGTAATCACGACCGCGAAAAACAGGATCGTGAACCAGCTCATGTTCGTGATCACCGGCGTTTTGATAAAAGGGATGTAAAGGGAGCGCGCCTGGACCTCGAGTAGCGGGCTGGTTAGGAAAACCGCGGTAACAATGCAGGCCAGTCCAACCTGGCACACCAGTTTGATTCGACCGGAGATTCCATCGGTCTTTTTTTTGGTGACCTTCAGGTAGTCATCGAGAAACCCGAGAACACCGAGATAAATCATGCTGAACAGCGACAACCAGACGAAGCGGTTATCCGGACGAGCCCATAACAGCGAGGCGAAGAAAACTGCGCCGATGACAATCACGCCCCCCATCGTGGGCGTTCCCTTTTTTGGTCCGTGTAATTCTGCCAGGTGACGGACCTCGTCGGCGGTTCGGATCGGCTGTCCGATCTTCAGCGAGATCAGTTTGCGGATTACCACATTGCCCATCAGGAGCGAGATCACGAACGCAGTCACCGCCGAGGCGACCGCGCGAAATGTGACGTAGGAAAAAACGTTGAACCCGCCGAAGTCGTCACTCAGCCGGTGGAGGTAATACATCATGAGCGGGCACCCTCCAGCTGACGTCTGCTGAATTCTTCCAGCACCCGTTCGGTTCGAGCGGTTCGACTGCCTTTGATCAGCACCAGGTCGCCGGCCTTGGCAATTTGTTCGAGCAATTCGGCGGCTTCGGTGGTGTTGTTAACCGCGACCGCGTGCTTGAGTCCGGCGCGTTGGGCGGCGGCCACGGTCATCCTGCCGGTTTCACCAATCGCGATCAGATGGTCGACGCCGAAACTAGCCGCTTTTTCGCCAACCTCCCGGTGCCCACGTTCGGTTTCGGCCCCCAGTTCACGCATTTCGCCGAGCACTGCAATGCGGTCGCCATCGGCCTCCAGCTCAACCAGCGTGCGCAACGCCGCCTTCACCGAATCAGGATTGGCGTTGTAACTGTCGTCCAGGAACTGGACACCACCAATATTCTTCACCTGCAGTCGTGCCTTACTCAACGGCGCACCAGACAGCGCGCCGGCCGCTTCTTCCAGCGATATGCCGAAGGCGCGCCCGGCTGCGACAGCAAACAACGCGTTCTGAATCATGTGCAAACCGGGCACCGGCAATCTTGCGCGGCAACGGTGGGCTCCCTCCAATATGGTGAAGTCGGACCCCGCCGGACTCTGCGAGATATCGGACGCGCGCAAACTACCAGACGTGGTGCCGGCAAGAATGACACGCGCAGAAGTCCGCGGAGCGATTCGTCCGGTAAACGGATCATCAGCGTTCAAAATCAGCCATCCGTTAGGCGGGACCGCTTCGGCCAGTGCCGCCTTTTCGTCGGCGATCGCTTCACGCGAGCCCATGAACTCAATGTGCGCTACGCCGATGTTGGTGATGATCGCCGCGTCTGGCTGAGCGATCTTCGCCAACGGTGCGATTTCGCCGGGATGGTTCATTCCGATTTCCCACACTCCGATATCGTCCTCTGATGTTGCCTCAAGGATGGTTCGGGGAAGGCCGACATGATTATTGAAGTTGCCTTCGGTTTTGGTGACCCGGAATTTCCTGGCCAGCACCGCCCCCGAAAAATCCTTGGTGCTCGTTTTTCCATTGCTGCCGGTGATTGCCAGAACTTTCAGGCCTAACGATTTGCGATAATTTGCGGCGAGATCCTGGTAGCCGCGCAGTGTGTCATCGACCCGGAGCAGAGCGAATTCGGGTGGCACCGAGCCTTTCCAAGTGCGATCAACGATGGCTCCTTTAGCGCCGGCTTTGGCGACGTTCTCGACAAAATTGTGCGCATCAAAATTGTCGCCGCGCAGGGCCACAAACAGCTGATCCGACGTGATCGTCCGCGAATCCGTGCTGACGCTGGCGATGATAGCGCTACCGTCGCCACCCTCGAGAGTCGCTCCCGCCATCTCGGCTATTTGTTTTAGCGGCGTGGGATTCATCGCTGGACGATGCCGCTCCGACGGCACAAAAATATTTGGGACACGACAGCGCGCGTCCCTCCAACCCTGTAGGGGAAGCTGTTGGCTTCCCATGGGAAGGCAGCGCCTTCTCCTACAGAACCGGCCGAATCCAAACATGAGAAACAGCAGCAAGCACCCATATCAAAACTCCACCGGCCGATTTTCCAATGCGCGCCGCGCCACCTGAATGTCGTCAAACGGCACAGTATGATCGGCAAACTCCTGGTAATTCTCGTGCCCCTTCCCCGCGATCAACACGATGTCGTGCGGCTGAGCCAATGCCACGGCGCGGCCGATTGCTTCCGTTCGATCGACGATTTTCTCGTAGTTCGAGCCGCGAAAACCTTTCTCCACCTCTTCTATGATCTTCTCCGGATCTTCTTTGCGCGGATTGTCGGAGGTAATAATCGCGTGATCGGCAGTTTGCTCCACCACGTTCGCCATCAGCGGCCGCTTCTGCCGGTCGCGATCTCCTCCGCACCCAAACACGACAATCAGCTTATGCGGATTCAGGTCGCGCAATGTCTTGAGAACATTGGCCAGCGCATCAGGTGTATGAGCGTAATCGACAAAAATCTGGAACTGTCGCTTCGCCGGCACTGCCTGAAGACGTCCGGGGACCTGCGGCGTTTTCCCAAGGCTCAGAATCGCTTCGCGTAAACTCAAGCCTAACGCGTTGGCAGCGGCCAATGCCGCGAGCGAGTTCGCGACATTAAATCGACCGATCAACGGCACTCGCACCAGGTAACTTTTTCCCCTGGCATCCAGCTGAAACGAGGTGCCGCCAAACTCCATGCGATAATTCGACGCCCGAAAATCAGCCTGGGCGCCAAGTCCATAGGTTACGGTTGCCAGCTTTCCCTTAATCTCGGTGCATAATCGCTGACCGTAGCGATCATCGATGTTGATTACCGCGACTGGCTTTTTCTTTTTCTTCTGTTCGGCCAGCGAATAAAACAACTTCGCTTTGGCAGCGTAATAGTTTTCCATCGTGCCGTGAAAATCGAGGTGGTCCTGCGTCAGGTTGGTGAACACGGCTACGTCCCATTCCAAGCCGCGTATTCTTCCTTGAGCAACAGCGTGCGATGACACTTCCATCGCCGCCGCTTTGCATCCGGCGTTCACGGTCTGGGCCAGGAGTTCCTGCAGGTCGAGCGATTCTGGCGTGGTGCGCGTCGCCGGTAAAACCCGCTCACCGATTTCGTAGCGAACGGTCCCGATCAATCCACAACGCAGACCTGCGTTTTCGCAGATGTGCTTGATCAGAAAACTCGTCGTGGTCTTGCCGTTGGTGCCGGTCACGGCAGCCATTCGCAATTTCCGGGCCGGATGTCCGTAGAAGGTCGCCGCCAGATCCGCCAGCGCCGCCCGCGAATCATCGACCACCAGGCATGTCGCGCGCGGATGTTTCTCCTCCCGCTCGGCAACGATCGCCGCTGCGCCCTTTTCTAATGCCTGCCCAATGAAGGCGTGGCCGTCGGTCTTTTCGCCCCGCAGTGCCACGAACAGGCCGTTCCTCTGCACTCGCCGCGAGTCATACGCGATACTTTCCACGTTGCGATCAAGTGGGCCGATGATTTGGCGCACGGAAAGCGCGGCGGCAAGAGTTTTGAGCTGCATGAGGTTTTAACATGCGGCCCCGAACGCATTCGGGGTCAACGGTGTGAAGCATTGGTTAGGGCAACGCGTGCGACCGGCTGGGCTTTTCGAATTTCTTCGTGCGGTTGAAGATCAAGGTAACGAGCGGCCTTCTCCGCAATCTTGGAAAAGATCGGCCCCGCGACCAATCCGCCGTAATTCAATTCCGGTTTGCTGGTTTGGGCATCGTCCAGAACGACAAGTCCAATGAACTCCGGGTGATCGGCCGGAAGATAGCCGCTGAACGATACCACGTACTTGCCGTGTTCGTATCCGCCTTTTGGATCCACTTTTTGAGCAGTCCCGGTTTTCCCGGCGATAGTAAAACCTGGCACGGCCGCGGCCGCAGCGGTGCCGCGATCGCTCACCACCCCGCGCAGAGCGTTTCCAATCTGGTGAGCGGTCTGAGTGGTAACTACCTGGCGTAACGCCACCGGCGACAGTGTGCTGATCGTTTTGCCATCGGGACCGGTGACCGACTTCACGATGCGTGGCATAACGAGTTTGCCTTCATTCGCAATCGTGGCCATGGCCGTTGTCATCTGTAACGCCGTCACTCCGATCTCGTGCCCCATCGGGATTCGGGTAATCGAAATCTTGCTCCAGTTCTGCGGAGGCCGAAGCAGCCCCGGGATCTCGCCAGGCAACTCGACCCCGGTTCGTTCGCCGAAACCAAATCGACGGATGTATTCGTAGAATTTTTGCTCGCCGAGACCGATCGCCAGCTTGGCCGCACCGATGTTGCTGGATTTGACCAGGATGTCCTGGACCGAAAGTTCCCCGTAGGCTTTGTGGTCGTGCAAAGGTCTGCCGCCGTAATTCCAGACTCCATTTTCGCAGAACACGGTCGTGTCCAGATGCACCCGGCCTTCGTTCAATGCCGCTGCTGCGGCCACAATCTTGAAGGTCGACCCCGGCTCCATCACATCGATGATGGCGCGATTCTTCATCTGTTCCGGCTTGGCTTCGGATCGTTGGTTTAGGTCGAAGTTAGGCCGGTTCGCCATGGCCAGAATTTCGCCGGTTTGCGCACGCATCAAAATGATGGTGGCTTTCTGCGGCCGGTATTCGCGCATGGCCGCGTCGATTTCGTTTTCCACGATGGTTTGCAGATTCAGGTCAATTGTCAGTTGAACCTGATAACCGTTTCGGGCAGCCCGCTCCTGGCCGCGATAAAGTACGATCTCCTGACCGGCGCGATTGTGCTCAACGTAGCGATATCCGTCCTGTCCCCTCAGGTACTCGTCCATCGTCGCTTCAACACCGTCGATCCCTTTATGATCGAAATCGGTAAACCCCACCACGTGGCAAAGCATCGGCCCATTGGGATAAACTCGAGTGGAATCCTGCTCGCAGTAAATGCCGCGCAGCTTTTGAGCGCGCAACTTGCCGTGTAACGCATCGGCCACTGCAGCCGGCACTTCCCGCTGCAACACGATGTAGCGCCGATCACCGCTCAGTTTGTCAGCCACTTCGGCGGCAGGCATCTTGAGCTCGCGGCTAACGAGCTCCACTGCCGCTGCTCTGTCATTCAGAAGAGTTGCATCGGCCACCACAGTCTGCACCGGCACGTTGTCGGCCAGCATGTCGCCGTTCGCGTCAACGATGCTGCCGCGTTCGGCGTGGATGATTTGTTTGTGGACATGTTTTTCGGCGGCGAGACCGGCGTATTCGTCGTGCTTGACCATTTGCAGGTAGATCAGGCGAAACGAAAATCCGCTGAAGATCGCAACGAACCCGAGGCAGATCAGGGCACAACGAAAGCGGCTAGTCCATTTCATCGGCTCGGACGCTGATTCACTACCGGCCTCACCGCATCATCGCTGTCAGATCGGATCGGAACGCTGAGTCGCACAATGTTCCCTTCGGAGATCGGAATCATTTTCAGATAGCCTTCCTTCAGCCGGCGCTGTAACGCAGACCGCGAGGTCAGGGCGGCGATTTGTGCGCTCGCCACGTCATTCTGAGTCCGCAATCCGGCGAGCTCGTTCTCCAGTGCCTTCCTCCGATCGCCCAGATGGTACAGCTGAATAGTGAGGTAGACGTAGCTCAGCCCCGTCAATGCCAGGAAAGCTGTCAGCACGATCCAACGCGCCAGTGAAGCGGCGTTCACCGCGTTCCAATTTTTTCTGCGACTCCGGCTCATGCGCGCTTCTCCGCTACTCGCAATTTCGCGCTGCGCGCCCGCGGATTCGCGCGTTGTTCGTCTTCGCCCGGTTCGAGCGGTTTTGGAGTGATGAGGTTGAGATCGTAATCCGGGTTCGGACGCGGCTCCGGCCATTCCGGTTGGTCCAGCCATTCGCGGCTGTGATCGCGGAAGAAATTCTTCACAATCCGGTCCTCCAGTGAATGAAACGAGATCACTGCGATCCGCGCCCCGGGCTCCAGCCGCGCCGTAAGCGCGCCAATCCCTTCACGCAACGCACCGAGCTCATCGTTGACCTCCATCCGTAAAGCCTGGAAAACGCGCGTCGCCGGATGCAGTCGCCCATGACGGCCCACCACTTTTTCGATCGCCTTGGCCAGCGCCATCGTTTCCCGAAACGGAGCCGTCTTGCGCGCTTTCACAATAATGCTGGCGATACGCCGCGCCGCCGGCTCCTCTCCCAACTCGCGGAACAGGTGAGTCAGTTCTTCCTCACTATAATAGTTGATGATTTCGCCGGCGGTTCGGGATGTGGCGGGATTCATCCGCATATCGAGCGGACCGTTCCGCATGATGCTGAATCCGCGATCGGCGTTCTCGAGCTGGCGCGACGACACTCCGAGATCGAGCAACGCACCGCCGATGGTAGCGATCCCGAGTTCATCCAGGACGCGACCGGCATCCCGGAAATTCGCCTGCCGGAGAGTGACTCGCGGTCCGAGGTGTGCCACCTGGTCGCGAGTGTGCTCGATCGCTTCCGGATCCTGATCGAGGGCCAGAACATCGGCTCCGGCTTTTAAAATCGCTTCGGTATGGCCACCGCCACCGCAGGTTGCATCGACAACGAGCGATCCGGCACGTGGCGCGAGGAGCTCGATTGTCTCCTGCGCCAGGACCGGACGGTGGTAAGTGAAGTCCTCCATTTCATGGGCCTCCTCTTCCAAAATCAAAGGACCGGTGGCGAACCAGACCGGCCGTTCAAACAGCAGTGCATTCATCATTATTCGTAATGACCTCCACCCCTACAAACCGAGCACGCCGGCTACATGCTGATACGTGGACGTCTCGTCCGTGTTGGCTTGTTTCCACCGTGCTAAATTCCAGATCTCAAAACGGCCGCGGCCGCCGACGAGAGCTACCTCGCCTTTGAGGTTGAGCTTTTTGCAAAGGTCTTCAGGAAGAACCAGACGCCCCTGGCGATCGCTGGCTCCGTGTTCGGCGCGCGCGTGCAATTGCCGGAAGAACACTCGCCGGTCTCTGGGGGAAACCTGAGTGTTCGCTTCGGCGGCGGCGCTCATACGTGAAAATTCCTCAGGCGACATGACCATGAGAAACTGGTGATTCGCCTCCGGAAGAATGATGAATTCCGCGGCGCCATCGCTGCGCCAGCGCGAGGGTATGGTGATACGGTTTTTTTCGTCGATGGCGTGTCTGAACTCGCCGGCGTAGAAAAGGGACGACGAGGGCGACGGCGGCGTGGAAGACGTATCCATGTGCGGCAGGAGAATCGATCCATTCTAACCCACTTCGCACCACCTTTAACCACCACCACCGGTGGTGGTCAATACAATTCTCACCAGTTTTTTGTAGCCGCTCCAACCGTCCAACCCCCAAGCCGATGCGACCGGATGACTGCGACCGGCCCGTTCGCGCCAACGCGACCCGCTCGGATAGCGCTAATCCTTTGTCATTCCGCGCGAACTGGAGGAATCTCTGGCACCCTGTTTTTTCGCTGCTTAATGAAGACGCCTCTGCATTTCGTCGCCGCGCTATCCTTCACCCTATCCGGACTGTTCGGGACGGATTTCGTGTTCGCCCAATCTTCGCCTAACGAGTCGGCTGACCAACCAGTCCGCGTCAACGTCACGGTTAATCCGGACGGAACTCGGACCACTTACCAGTTTGATCAGGCCCATAAACAGGCCACTGCCACCACCACGACCGCGGCCGGCAAAGTCAGTAACAAAATCAAATACCAAATCGATGACGCTGGCCGATTTAGCAGCGGAGTCGTGTCGGGACCGGACGGCAAATTCCTTTACAAAAGCGTTTTTAAATACACCGGCGACGGACGTCTGGACGAGGAGACTCATTTTGACAAGGACAATGCGCTGGTGAATCGGCTGGCCTACAGTTATGACCCTAACGGGCGACAGACCGGTTACGTGGTATACGACGCCTCCGGAAACGTGATCGGCCGAACCACCCCGGTCCAATCCAAAGCGGCCCCCACTCCCAAGCCCAAAAAGCACAAATAGCGGAGGGTGGATCGAGACCTCCGGGCTCGATGTTAAAACTGGAGCGTTGCAGACGCCGATCTTCGAGCTTTTTTTCCTGGCCGTCTGTGTCAGACGGCACGCGCGTAGATGGGGTCTGGCCCAGACGCGCTACAATTGCCGCCCTACCTGGCGCTTGCGACTAACGACAAATGGCGGTAAATGGGGAGCCGTGATCGATTACATCCAAAAGGGCGGCTTCCTCATGTGGCCCATCCTCGTCTGCAGCATCATCTCGATCGGCGTGTTTGCGGAGCGATTGTTCTTCTTTCATCGGGCGACAATTCATGTCGGAGAATTCCTCAAAGGATTGTCGAACCTGATTCGACGCCGCAATTTTGCGGAAGCGCTGCATGAGTCGGCCGGCACTCCTGGGCCGGTGGCGCGGGTGATTCATGCCGCGATTTTGCGTCATGACGCACCTCGATCGGAGTTGCGGGAAGTGGTGCAGGAAGCCGGGCAACTCGAAGTTCCGAAGCTGGAAAGATTTCTCGGGGTGCTGGCCACTCTCGCCTTCCTAACGCCTCTGTTAGGCTTGCTTGGAACGGTGGCCGGAATGATCGACGCTTTCTCCACCATCGCTTCCAACGGCGGCTACGCCACGGTCACCGAATTATCGACCGGCATATACAAAAGCCTGCTTACTACCGCTGCCGGCCTGGTCGTAGCCGCGCCGACGTTTGTCGCCTACAGCTATCTATCCTCGCGGGTGAACATGCTCATGCACGATATGGAACGCGCTGGCATCGAAGTCGTTCATATGCTGACCGAAGCGGTGCCGGTAAGCGGGATCATCAGCTTTCAGCCGACGCAATCGCAGACTCCTGCTCCCGAACGCGAATCCCGCCGCGATCGTTAGGCATTCCCTCTGCCGGTTGTTCGCAGATGAAGCTCACCCGAACCAAGGACTTTAACTTCGGATGGCTGGTGCTGTTCCCGGTCGTCGACATCGCCTTTCTGCTCATCTTTTTCCTGCTGCTGAGCTCGAATTTTATCCTTCAGCCCGGCATCGCCCTTTCCCTGCCTTTTTCCCGGTTCAGCCTTGGTCCGCAGGTGAACCAGCAGATTATCAGCATCACTGGCGGGGCGGTTCCGGCGATCTATTTCCGTGACCAGAAGATTAACCTCGAGCAGCTCGGGCCGCTACTGGACGCGGCCAAGCGGGAAAACCGCTCTATTATAATAAAGGCCGACCGGTCGACGCCCTATGAAACCGTCATCGCGGTGTCAAATGCCGCGTTGGAACACGGCATCAGCTCCGTCGCTCTCGCCACCACGCCGCCTTCGCCATGAATGCTCCGGCGACGGACCTCGAACCGCCCCTGCTGTTTGAGTGGGTGCCGCCGAAAGGCGAGAAGTTCCTGATCACCGTTTTCCTGATCGGATCGCTATTTGTTCACGCCCTCGCGTTTTACCTTTTCCGCATCATCTATCCCCCGGCCATTGCGGTGCTCCCGCCGCCGGCTCACATCGCGCTGATCGGATCTAATTCAGAGGAAGGGCGAAGCTTATTGCGGTGGATTGAAGCAGAGGATCCGGCCCTGGCATTTGCAACCGTTCCCCCGAGCGAGACGCGGGTTCGAACTCTGCCTAAGCTCGAGCACATTCCCTCGTACATGGTTCAAGAGCCGAAGCTGAAGGATGCTCCGCCGATGCCGACAGTCGATATTCGCGCGGAAGCTTTTCCGCCGGGACCGGCGCCGATCGCGCGACCCACTGAAGCACCATGGCCCAAAACTTCTACCCGCATCTTATTCTCCGACGAATTAGTGGCGCTCGGACAGCCGAATCTCACGCCCCTCCAATTCGCCGGTTCGACCGGTGAACCGCCCGAAAATGTGCGGTTCCGGGTGGCGGTCAATCAGCGGGGCGAGGTTCGCTATTGTTTCCGGGTGAACTCCTCCGGTGATGCTGCCCTCGATGAGCAGGCTCGCTTATGGCTGGTGCGCAGCCGCTTTAATGTCCCTGCCGCTAACGCCGATCCCGACGGTGAAAAACTAGTCTGGGGCATTGCCACCGTAGCATGGGGTAACGACGTCTCGCAACCCGCCCGCCCGGCCGGTGCCGCCACCCCGTGATTCCCGTCAGTCTCGGCGCGCTGGTCACCATTTATCTGCTGCTTTTTCTTGCGGCGGTTTTCCTTCTTTGGATATTGGGAGAGTGGAATAGGCGGCGACGCGAGCGTCGAGCTCTGGAGTTCCGGGTCCGGTGCGTTATCTGCGCGTTTGAATTCGAAGATAGAACCGCTGTTTTGCTTCCCCGCTGTCCACGGTGCGGCAGCCTGAACGAAAGATTTAAACTGGAGCGAATTTAGTGTTGTCAGACAGGTTTGACTTACCATCGTTGACTCTATGGGAATGTGGATAGGACGTAATCGGAAAGCACGGGTGACCTACGGCTTCGACGAAATTGCCCTGGTCCCCGGGCGCGTGACAATCAATCCTAACGAGGTCGATACCACGTTTCGATTGCCCCGGCGTGATGCCGAACCGCTGGCGCTAAAGATTCCGATCTTCGCCAGCGCGATGGACGGCGTGGTGGACGTTCATTTCGCCAGCGCCATGAGCAAACTTGGCGGCCTCGCGGTGCTGAACCTCGAGGGAGTTCAAACCCGCTACAAAAATCCTTCCGAAGTTCTACAGAAGATTGTTGAAGCCGATAAGGCGGAGATCACTTCCCTGCTTCAAAGGATTTATCAGGAGCCGGTGCAGGAAGATCTCATCGGCGCGCGTGTTCGCCAGATCAAGGACAGCGGTGGAATCGCAGCCGTTAGTTCGATTCCGCAGCGAGCGGCGCAATTCGGCGCCATTGCCCAGGAAGCCGGTGCTGACGTGTTCGTGGTGCAGAGCACCGTATCCACCGTTCAACACATCTCCTCTGAATATAAATCCCTCGATCTCGCCAAATTTTGTCGGGATATGCGGATCCCCGTGATTGTCGGTAACACCGTTGGGTACGACGTCACTTTCGAGATCATGGGATGCGGACCCGCAGCGGTGCTGATCGGAGTAGGCCCCGGTGCGGCTTGCACCTCGCGTGGCGTACTGGGACTCGGCGTGCCGCAGGTCACCGCCACGGTGGACTGCGCAGCGGCACGTGATGCTTACTTCAAGAAGACGGCGCGTTACGTTCCAATTATTACTGACGGCGGAATGAGCAAAGGCGGCGATGTGTGCAAAGCCCTCGCCTGTGGGGCCGATGCGGTGATGGTCGGCAGCGCCTTTGCCAAAGCGGAAGAGGCGCCGGGGTGTGGTTATCACTGGGGCATGGCGACTCCGCACGCCAATCTGCCGCGCGGCACCCGGATTCGCGTCGGCACGACCGGCTCGTTGAAACAAATCCTGTTCGGACCGGCTGAAGTGGATGACGGGAGTCAGAACCTGGTCGGCGCAATTACCACCTGCATGGGCAATGTCGGGGCGCGCGACCTTAGCGAGTTTCAGCAAACCGAAATCATCATTGCTCCCTCGATCAAGACCGAGGGTAAACTTTTCCAGACGGTCCAAAGCGTGGGCATGGGATCCCGCTAAGTTCACTTCACGATTCAGCGATTGATAGGTTTAGTGATTTTTGCTTTTAATCGTTCGATCACTAACCCGCTAAATCACTAAATGACTAACGACCGCAGAGTTGTTATAACCGGCCTCGGGGCGATCACGCCGGTTGGTAACGACGTGGAGACTTTCTGGTCGAGCCTGAAAAATGGCGTCAGCGGCATCCGACGGATCGAAAGCTTCGACGTATCCAGTTACGACTGCCAGATCGGTGGGGAAGTTCGCGGTTTCGACCCCAAGCCTTACTTCAAAAACGCGAAAGACGTTAGGCGAACCGATCGGTTTGCCCAGTTGGCAATGGCGGCAGCAAACATGGCCGTTCAGGACGGCGGAGTGGATTTGCAGAAAATGAACCTGGACCGGTTCGGCGTGATCGTCAGCAGCGGGATCGGTGGCCTTCGCACTCTTCAGGACCAGCACAACATCCTAAACAGCAAAGGTCCGTCGCGCACCTCCCCGTTCACCATTCCGATGTTGATCAGCAACATGGCCAGCGGGCTGATCTCGATGGAATTCGGATTGCGCGGGCCGAATCTTTGCATCGTCACCGCCTGCGCCACCTCCAACAATGCGATCGGAGAATCATGGCGCATGATCAAATTCGGCGATGCCGACATTTTTTTGGCCGGAGGTTCGGAGGCGTCGATTGTTCCAATCGGTCTCGCCGGATTTTCGGCAATGAAAGCGCTAAGCACTCGGAATGACGATCCCGAGCGCGCTTCGCGTCCGTTTGATCGGGATCGCGATGGGTTCGTGATGAGCGAAGGCGCAGGCGTGGTGGTGGTCGAGGAGCTCGAACACGCCAAGGCTCGCGGCGCCCGGATCTATTGTGAGCTGGCCGGCTACGGCCTAACCGCTGATGCCCACCACATGACTGCGCCGCCACCGGAGGGCGAAGGCGCCGCCAGGGCGATGCGGATCGCGCTCGATCATGCCGGTATCCGGCCGGAACAGGTTGATTATATCAATGCTCATGCAACGTCGACCGGGCTTGGAGACATCAGCGAGACGTTTGCGATCAAGCACGTGTTCGGCGACAACGTTAAAAACGTTTCGATCAGCGCCACCAAATCGATGACCGGTCACTTGTTAGGCGGAGCGGGAGCGGTGGAGATGGCGGCCTGCGCGCTGGCCATTCGCGATTCGGTGATTCCGCCGACGATCAATTTAGAAAATCCCGATCCGCAATGCGATCTGGATTACACCGCGAACCAGGCGAAGGAACGGAAAGTCCGGGTGGCGGTGAACAACTCCTTTGGTTTCGGCGGGCATAATGCCACGCTTGTTGCGACGGCTTTTGAAGAGTAAAGCCGTCCCAACAAGAAATCCGAAGTTCGAATTCCGAAGGCTAAAAAGCGCCAAGGGAGGGACGAGCTCGTCTCGTCCCATAAATTATCCGAGTTGAAGATAGCGGACGAGACAAGGTCGTCCCTCCGATGCGCATTGCACCCCCGCCGCCATGAATGTTATGCAATCACAATGGAGTCCGATGGACGCCAACATCCGGTTCATCTCAGTCCGAACGAAAGGCATAATACTCCCGTCATCATCTACGTGACGGTTTGCGCGAAGGACCGTAAGCGGATCCTGGCGAACCCAGTCGTCCATCCGTGGTTGATTCGCACATGGCAAGAAAATGCAGGTTGGCTGGTCGGCCGGTATATGATCATGCCGGATCATATTCATTTCTTCACCGCACCGGCCGAAAACCCGCCGTCGGCATTTACGGCGTGGATGAAACGTTGGAAATCGTTTTCCGCAAGGTGTTGGCCATATCCGGAGCAAGCTCCTATTTGGCAACGTGAGGCTTGGGATACTCAACTACGTCGGCACGAAAGTTACGCATCGAAATGGGAATACGTCGTTAACAATCCGGTGCGCGCCGGCCTAACCAAGCGCGCCGAGGATTGGCCCTACCAAGGAGAGCTGAACGAACTGCGTTGGTGAACGGAGGGACGAGCTCGTCTCGTCCCATGAATTATCCGAGCCAGAAAACATAGTGGGACGAGACAAGCTCGTCCCTCCGATACCCGGCGAAGACCCTATTCTGCAAAGATCGGCGCGGCCGAAATATCGCTGGCCGAAAACTCCAGCCCGTGACCGTTCCGTTGCAGCTGCTTGAGAAGATTCGCCACGTTCTGTCCGGCGCCGGTCGAATAGAACCGAACCAGGCCAACCGTCGTCCGGGTGCCGAACACCGTGATCATGATCGTGTCTTCATCCACCGAGTTCATGAACATGTGGCTGCCGTTGCCCTGGTGATACAGCGCATTGAATTCGACTTCGCCAATTCGGCGCGCCAATTCGCGGGTCGCAGCAAACGATCCTGCGGCCAGCGCCGCGATAATCGTCACATCCATGACGTCGCGATCGCCAAACTGCGAAATGACGTTGCCGCCACGGTCGATGACGACGGTCAAGTCAGCTTCCGACTTCTTCAGGAAATCCCCCAGCACGCCGTCAAGCGTGGCAACATCCTGAATCGTTAGGACGGGAATCCCATTCATGCCGGAATTTGACTGTCTGGCTCAACCGGGATCGCCACGGGCGGCGCCACAGTCGAAGGCAGTTCGCTTTGTTTGCTGAACTTGTGGAGAAGAATCTGGGAGATCGCATTTAAGGCGGCGAAAACATTCTGACCACTGCTCGAGACGACCTCGAAGCTCTGCAGCCGCTTCTTCCGGTTGTTCAACACGTACTCCATGTAGTTCACCGGCGCGATATTCTGAAGATCCCGTTTGTTGTACTGAAGCACACACGGAATCTCGTCCAGCGCGACGTTCTGTTTCGCCAGGTTTTCTTCCAGGTTCTTAAAGCTTTCCACGTTCTCTTCCATTTTCTCCCACTGTGAATCGGCCACGTAGCAAATGCCGTCCACGCTTCGGAGAACCAGTTGCCGGGTCGCGTTGTAAATGACCTGCCCGGGGACGGTGTAGAGTTGGAATTTCGTTACGAAACCTTTGATCACCACCGCATTCAGCGGGAGGAAGTCGAAAAACAAGGTGCGATCGGCGGCCGTGGCTAACGACACGAGGTCGCCGCGGTTGGCCGGGTTAATCCGCTGGTGAATGTAACTGAGATTGGTTGTCTTACCGCACAGCGCCGGACCGTAATACACGATCTTAAATTGGATCTCGCGGCTGGCGTAATTAATGATCGACATGATTTCCTTCTGGTTTGGCGAAGATTTGCGCGAGTTCTTTGGTCATTTCTGCAAGCTGCTCCTGCGTGACCGGTTCGAGTTGGCGGTCCGCGTGCAGCACGCTGAGGCATATGTCCCCTTCCATGAAAAAGCTCATTGGTGTTTTGGAGCAGTGAAGAGTCATGGAAGTGAATTCGCCCAGATTGGTTTCAAGCATGTGCTTCTCAATCTTCTGGAGCAGTGACGGTGCCACCGCGCAGAGTCCTTCCGTGCCGGTTCCGGGGGGGAGATTGCCGGCCATGGTCAGGCCATCCGCGAATGAAATTGAGCAGGCGGTCACGCCGGGCAGGCAGCTCGCCCGGAGCACAAATTCCTTGGCGCTACTCTTCGCCTCCGGCGATGGCGCGGGGCTCGAAGCGTCGGATGCCGCGGGCTGTTTCTCCTCAGCTGTAGCCGGGGGCGTTGACCCCGGCTGTTCTGCGGTGACCGAAGGCTCCGCCGTGGCTGTCGCCTCGGGCTTGAGTTCAGCCTTCGCCTGGCCCTGTTCACTTTCAATCTTCTCTTCTGATTTCGCCGGCGTGGATTGATCCGGCTCGGCTGCGGGAGCCGGAGCTTTCGCTTCAGCGTTCTTCTCAATACTACTAGCGTCTTCGATCTTCGGTGTTTCGACACCAGCAGCTGATGGTTTCTCTAAAGCAGTGTCAGCCGGCGAGTTCGAGGGACCTTTATCGAACCGTTTCTGATCCTCCTTGGCGTGGAACGAGAACGGCGTTTCAAAATAATCTCCAACTTCCTCGTGCTCCTGATCGTCGCGCATCTTCAAGGCGGCGGTTGGCAGATGTTGCAGAACCTCCTGTAACGGCAGCAGCACCGGAGTTTCGGTGGCGTCGGTTACGAAAAGATCCCGGTAAGCTTCTGGAATCGCATCGTGAAATAGTTTCGGCTCAATTGCTACCCGACCGCTGGCCAATTGCGGTTCAATGATCGAGAAAGGCAGTTCCACCACCACGTCATCAGCGATCTCCGGCAACTCGCCTTTTAGCTGAAAGGCGGGCAGGTTTCGGAAACAAACATTCAGCCGCAGACGGACGTTGATAGTACTCGCCCTGGCCGAGTCCGGTTTCCGCGTCACCGGCTCAATCGATGACTCCTCCGCTTCGTCAGTGCCCGGATCAACTCCCGGAACCAGCGTCAGCTTCGGCTTGAGCGCATCGTTAGGGGGAGTCAGCTTGAACGGGATTCTGACCGGTGCCGAATTCGTTTTCGGTGGCGCAGATGAAGGAGTTGGAACGGGCGGCCCGCTTGAGGCTGGAACTCTCTCAGAGGCGGGCGCACCCGCTCCGTTCGGTGGAAGTTTAAATGGAATGCGGGTCGGAGACGGAGTTGCGTTCGATGATCCTGCCGCGTCCACAGCTGGCGGCGACGTTGGGCCATTTGGCGGCGTCAGTGAAATGCGCCGGCGTCCCGATCCCCCAAAAGCCTGTTTCCGCTGCGCAACCGGCTCCGGCTCAGCCTTGGCCAGCGAACGCGCCGTGGCAGGTTCGACTTTTACCGGCGGTGCCGCACTGGTCTGCAACGGCGCCAGACTGGTGCCGAATTTTTGTGTGTCCTCGATCGTGACCTGGAGAAAAGGTGTGTCGACTTGTGGCACAGCCTGATCCTCCATCTGGTCTTCGCGGACCTGAAGGGTCTCGAACTGCTGCAGCACTTTTTGGAGTGGCAGCGAAACCTGGGTCAGATCGTCGGGCGTTACCGGGTGAATAAAGAGTTCCGGTGCCTGTTCGTAGATCGAGATGAGCGATGCAGCCGGTTTGCCGATCGCCATTCCCTTCTCAACCTCAGCGGCCTTTATGGTGATCGTGCGCGTGGCATCGAACGCCTCACTCGGCTTGACCGAGCCGGTCGGCAATTGATCCAGAAAATCTGCGATCACGAGCTTGATCGCTCGCTCGCTTGGTTCGGGAGACGGTGTCAGCGGCGTCGGCGTTTCACGGGTACGTCCTTTGGCCGAACCAGCGGCAACCTGAAACGGATCTGCCGGCGCAACTGTGCGCGTGGTGTTCGGCATGACCGTTTTGCTCAGCCGTTCGCCGGCCGGTTTTTCCGCCAGCGGTCCGCGCGGAACAGCGACCCGGGTTTCAGGCGTATGTTTACCCAGCCGCGCTTTGGCTTTCTTAAAGAGATCCAGAAAAGGTATCGTCATGTGGTTTTAGTGATCCTCTGACGTGACACGCCAGATTTCTTCCAGGGTGGTTATGCCTTCGAGCGCCTTTTCAACGCCGACCATACGCAGCGTTTTCATTCCTTCGCTGACCGCCTGATTCTTAATGACGGCCGAAGAAGCGCGTTTGATGATGAGCCGGCGAATTGATTCACTGATTGGCAACGCTTCAATCAACGCCACCCGGCCGAGATAGCCCCGTCCTTTGCATCGATCGCAACCACTGCCGTGGAAGAACACCGCATCGTTCTGCGGTTTCATCCCAAGTCTCTCGAACATCTCGCCTTCAGGCACGAACTCCTCCCGGCAGTTGGTGCAGACCCGCCTAACGAGTCGTTGAGCGCAGCTCATCAACATCGAACTGGAAATCAGGAACGGCTCGATGCCCATGTCGTCGAGACGGGTAATGGAGCCAGCGGCATCATTCGTGTGCAGCGTGCTCAAGACCTGGTGACCGGTTAACGCGGCCTTCACCGCGATGTCGGCGGTTTCGTTGTCACGAATTTCACCCACCATCACGATGTCAGGGTCCTGACGCAGGATTGATCGCAGGGCGGAAGCGAAATCGAGTCCAATGTCCGCCCTAACCGCTACCTGGTTGATGCCGACGACCTCGTATTCAATTGGGTCTTCGACCGTGACAATGTTGTAGTTCGGGCTGTTTAACTCGTGCAGCACCGAATAAAGCGTGGTCGTCTTACCGGAACCGGTCGGGCCCGTAACCAGGATCATTCCATGCGGCGCGTCGATCGCCTTCTTGAACCTCTCCAGCGTCGACGAGTCCATGCCCATCTGGTCGATGGTCGCGGACAACGATGACTTGTCCAAAATACGGATCACGATCTTTTCGCCGTGCGCGGTAGGCAGGATCGAAATACGGAGATCGACCTCCTTGCCCATGACTTTGATCCGGAAACGACCGTCCTGCGGGACTCGCCGCTCGGCGATGTTCAGTCCTGCCAAAATTTTGATACGCGAGGTGATCGCGAGTTGCAGCGCTTTCGGCGGTGACTCCGCCTGCATCAGTTCGCCATCGACGCGGTAGCGAAGCTTCAAGGAATTCTGGAAGGGCTCGATGTGAATGTCTGACGCCTTCTCCTTCACCGCCTGAGCCAAAATCAGGTTAACGATTTTGATGACCGGCGCGTCTTCACTGTCGGTAGCGAGACGATCGAGATCGATGTCTTCGCGTTTGGTGGTTTGAACTTCAACGCTTTCGGCGGATTGCGCGGCTTCTTCGGCCACCTGGCGCAACACCTTGCTCATGTTGGTGCCGCCGCTGTGAACCCCGCTGAGCGCCTCAGTGACGGCGCGCTCGGTCGTGATCATTGGAACGATTTCCAATTGGACACGACGCTTCACGTCGTCGACCGCGAGCACGTTCGTCGGGTCGGCCATGGCCACGAACAGTTTCCCGTTCAATCGGGCGATCGGCACCAGCTTGTTCGTCGCGGCCATTTCGCGCGGCACCAACGCCATGATTTCTTCGGGAACCCGGATTTTGGAAAGATTGATCGGCGGAATGTTCAGGCAACGGCCCATGCTGAAGGCCATGTCCTGTTCGGTGACGAAATCCTTATCGGTTAGGATCTTTAACAGCCGCCCGCCCTCGCTCTTCTGAATGGCGACCGCTTCTTCGAGTTGATTCGGGAGAAGCAGCCCCTCCTCGATCAACACGTCTGCGATGCGCTCGCCGAAAGATTTACTTCTCATTGGAGCGGTTAGGCGCGGCTATCCAGCCGATAAATGTTTTGGAGCGAGCGCACGATGGAACCGGGACGCGACAGGTACCACATCACGGTGTAATCGACTGATTCCTGCACCGCTTGCCGGCCGGCGGAGTCGAACGGATTACAGCAGGCCACCATCATCGTTCGGCTAACCAGATCGAACGGAACGAACAATCGACCGAGGGTAAGATTTTCCGACAACATCGGGGCGATCTGCCGGTCGAGGTCGTAATATTCCAGCGGAACGTAAGCGAACTTGGTGCGATCGATGAGGGCGGAGAGAACCCGCTCCAGCGCATCAACGTTGTCTTTGCAGAGAGAGTCGAGCAACGACACGGCCAACGCCTGCCCGCTGAGATTCTTGTTGGATTTTTCGACCGCTTCGAGAGCGACTTTAACGTCTTCCTCGCCGAAGAGCTGTTGCACGATCAAAAATTTTGCGAGGTGTTCATCGCCACGGTCACCGAGCTCGACCGGCGCCCGCTGACCGGTGTTCATTTGCATCAGCGAGCCATCACCGCCCTTGCTGGGTTCCATCATTGCGGCGTTGCGATTGGAAATTGCGTGACCTGAAGCCTGGAGCCGCGCCTCGATATCGCCGAGCATCGCCAGGATGTCGGGAGCATTATTTTCCTTGGCCAGAATGGCCTCGCACTCCTGCATCGCGAGCGTGTAAGAGCCGACGTTGAAATAGGCTTCGGCGAGACGGCGGGACACCTTCATCGCTTCTTCGCTCTTGCCGACTTTGCTGTACGCTTCTTTGAGGATCTCGAGCGACTGATAGTCGTCGGGCTGTGTTTGAGTGATAGCCTCAAACATCTCGATCGTTTGGACGATCTGGTTGTGTTCCTCTTCGGAGAGCGTGTGTTCCAGCACGGCTGAGGCTAAAAAGCTAAAAGCATGCCCCTGTTCTGGAGCGGTGGGCGAAACTGCTCTTAAATTTGCGAAATTCTCATTTCTGTAGCTCTCCCAGTAGTTTATGCCGCTCCCGGGTGGACGAGACGGACGCCGATGACATGAGCGTCGCGTTGACGGCATAATGGTCATGGGCGGTTGCCCTTGTCCCCGTTTCCTCGTCCAACGTCATGGTCAGCGGTCATTGCTCGTCGCCCAGCTGCTGGTCACTGGTCCCTTGGTCCTGTTGTCCCGTGGTCCCGTAGTCCGGTAGTCCCGCGAACTTTTCGCTCTACTTCTTACGCGGACCGCTATAACTTCTCGAAAGCTGCCGCGGGCCCAGTAAAGCTCACCAGCTCACCGCTTTCGGAATGTCACCCACACGTTCGTTAGGCCGACGGATTGTCGCCTTTGCTTTACCTAGCCGGCCGTCGCACGCCGGATTCACGCTGATCGAGTTACTGGTGGTGATTACGATCATCGCGGTACTTATAGGCATGGCATTTCCTGCGTATCAAAGCGTCCAAAACCGCGCGCGCATCACGCAGGTGAAGAATGATCTCGCTCAACTCATCACGGCAGTGAACGCGTATAACACCGAGTACGGAAAATATCCTATTCCGGATGCGGCTCAGGCTGCGGACGAAGACTACACCTATAGTTATGATGGCGGCGCTGGCACACCGAACTCGGATCTGATCAAGATACTGCAGAATGACGCGAGTAAGACTGCGTTGAACCCTCGAGGTGTCATATTCCTATCCGCCCCCCCCGCTAAGTCTGCCGGCGGTTACGGTATTCAACCCAAAGGTTCGCCTAACGAATATGCGTTCTATGACCCGTGGGGCCGATCGTACTCAATCTGCATTGATTCAAATTACAACGGCAAGGTGCGGGAGCGCGGCACGGGCAATCTTCTAACGTTGGGAGCAATCGGGTGGTCGGTCGGCAAAGACGGGGACTGGGATAAATCCGGTATTGCTTCATGGAAGTAGTTCGATTTCGGCAAGAACTCCGTAGGAGTGCTTTCACACTGATGGAGTTGCTGGTGGTGATGGCGATCATCGCCATCCTCCTTGTTGCTATCGTTCCGGCGGTGACCTCGCTATCGAAATCTTCTGGGCGGAAGGCCGCAATGAATAACCTGATGGGAGCGATCGACCAGGCCCGATCCTTAGCAATCAAGGACGGTGAATCCACTTATGTGGCTTTCGCTGACAGACTGCCCAAGGGGAGTAGCACCAACCTCAGTGACCGGTACTCTTACCGCTCGTACGCGATTTTCGAGGATGATGCGGCCAATCCTGGATCCCTGAAGCAGATTGTGGCATGGCGAACTTTGCCGGTCGGCATCAGCTTTCGGAGCGGCAGCCTTGGCTACCTCGCGAAAACAAAAGCTTTTCCATTTACTCCGGGAGGAGCGGGGGTGACCTCCAGTTTTCCTTTCCTTCAATTTACAGCCAACGGCGAAATAGACCCGGCGTGTACACCGTCGGCCGTGACTGGTACTGTACAGATTGCAGTGTTCGAAGGATTCGTTGATCCGAAAAATGGGGAGAGAGATACAAATGCGAGTAAACCAACCGAAACGGTGGCGGTTAACCGCCTCACCGGACGTCCGGAGCGGATGTGATTAAGCAGAAACGGTCCTCCTCCGCTTTTACGCTTGCCGAAGTTGTAGTCGCGCTCGGCATTGTCGCATTTGCGATTGTTGCGATTCTCGGGCTGATGCCTGTGGGACTGGCGACCGGACGGTCAGCGCAAGACGAAAGCCGGGCGCCCCAGATTGCGCAGGACATTATCAACTCGATCGCGAGTCAGGTTCAAAGTCGTTACCCAAACGTAACGATCAAGCAGACCGCAACCAACTTTTCCTACGATATCGACCTAAGCCAGAGCACAACCCACAAATGGATGTCGGCGGACAACGACGGGACGCTCGCGATTGTGGACCCCACCAGGCCCGCTGAGGAGATTCGCCATCCTTATCAGATTCTCATTAGTATCACTCCCGATCCTCCCGGCTTTGACAAAGGTTACGCCAGTCAGGTCGCACTCCGGATAGTGACCCCCCCATCCCTGAACCCGGACTCCACACCCGCACCAAACCAAACTGTTCGTGATTTCGTCCGAATCTTCTCAAAATATTAGACGGCGGTCTCGCGGCGGATTCACGATCGCTGAACTGCTGATCGCGTCGGCGATCACAATCGCAATCGTCGTTATGCTCGGAACCATGTTTGGTTCTCTGGCCGGAACTGCATCTCACGCCAACCAAAAAACCGACACCTTTCGCGACGCGCGCGCGGCTCTGCAAATGATGACGCGCGATTTCGCAAATGTCGTGAGAGTGCAACCGGCGGCATACTTCGCCATTGAAGCCGACGCGGCTGGACGCGACGTTCGTAAACTGGATGGGGTCGTCAGTCTCAAGAATACACCAGCAGGAAAACCACCTCCTGTAGCTGGAGACCTGTGTTCGGTTCGCTACTACTGTGGCTGGAACGGTCGTGCTTATAGCCTGCGCAGGTATTTCCGCGACAGTGACCAGACATTTAAGACGCTTCAAGCGAAGCTCACACCTGGCGGCGACGCGTTGAACTACGCGGACGTTAACGACTTATATTTAGCTGGCAACCCGATCGATGAGACGGTTGCATCGTACGCGTGGAACCTTCAAGTCGTCGCCTATGACAAAGACGGCAATATCATCAATCCGCAAAAGGATTCGTTCGACCACGATAGCACGGCGCCCTATATTTGTGACCCCGCCGGCAGCACGAATGCGTTGCCTGCAGCCATCGAGGTATCGTTCAATGCGATCAGCCCCGAGGCCGCACGAGCGCTGATCGCCGCTACATCTCAGCGACCGGATGGCTACGCCGTCTGGATGGTCGTCGACAATCCCAAACCGTCAGACACGGATCTGCAGCTGTATAAGAATCTCGTTCTGCCTAACATGTATAATTTTCGCACGCGCATCGCGCTGCATTGAACTGATGAAGCATCAGAGGAATATGCCACGACGTCAGGGTGGGTTCGCGCTGATCGTCACGTTGATCATGCTCGTATTGGCCGCGGTAATCGCGGTGGGCGTGCTAAATAATGCGTCGACGGATCGATCATCAGCTAAATCAGTGAGCGACCGACTTCAGGCATCGTTGGCTATTCAGAATGGTCTGGAAGCAGCAAAGCGCGCGTTAACAACTGATGGAAACGGCAACCTGACTTCGAAGAATGACGCATTTGTCATAACTAGAGTTGCAGCAGCTGCTGCAAACCCCGATGCAGAAGACACAACTGCTAATTATTACTACCTCGGGCAAGCGCAGCCAGGTTCCGCAAAGGTTATCTATTATCCACTTTTTTCCGGGGGAACATCGCAGACCGTCGCAACAACAGCGCAGCCGGCTTTCGCAGCATTCGATTCGAGTGCATCGACAACGGCGGTTAATCTGCCCTCACTTCTACCGGACCCAGCCGCATCGCCTTCCAAACCGCTTCTTCCGGCTGTTACTACCAAATGGGTTGATGTGCTGGATCCGAACACACCCGCTGGCCCGAAGCTCCGGTACTGTTTTTGGGTTGAAGACTTAGGTGGGTACATCGATGCGAGCAGCGCCGGTAACATCTCTGGAAAAAACGCTGGAGGCACCGCTGATCAAACTCACACGCGTGACAGCAGTATCATGCAGCCTCTGATCGACGCCGGGACCGCCAAAGCGACCAGTTTGATAGCCATGTGGACAGTTTTCAACTCAACAGCGCCAGACCCGGCTGGGTCGCCACAGCAGGCCGACAATCAAAGCATCGTATCGAAACGCGCAGCTCTTGTCACATCAGAGACGGTGAAACAAGCAATTGTGAGTTCCTCAGCAGCGACATATCTGCAGAAGGTAGCGCGCCACCTTATCTCGGGCACGAGAGCGGATTCAGAGCAACAAGTCATTCCGTACGGTTTTACCTATCCGAAAGAAGGGACGCCAAAAATCGATCTGAACGCGAAAATCGGTTCCAAAGACGTAGATGGTATAGCTTCCGCAATTAAAGATAACCTCACTTCGTGGGCTTCGACTCGCCGAGGAGGTTTTCCCTATCAAGCATCCCCGGACACTGCCAAGGCCGAGGACAGTTACAGACGCACTATCGCGGCAAACATTATCGGCTATGCGCAACCGGTCGGGGATTCGCCGATCGTCGGTTCCGATTATCGTGGACAGGGCGCGTATCCCTTAGTCAACGAGTTGTATGATTATTTCGATTGGAAGAGTTCATCTGATACCGGCATCACAGTTGAGATAACGAGTTGGGTTGAGATGTGGAACATGTCGAATCAAACCATTACAGGTGACGTGAAATTCACCGATTACTACCGCCATAGACTTTTGTTAGGCGCTTACACGTTCTTCGATGACAACCACGATCCGGAGAAACCAGATCCGGGCGAGAGCATTGCTTCTCCGGGAATACCTTTTCCGGTCCAAACGGTAACGATGTC
>JBJMXE010000107.1:0-6269 GCA_045809745.1 Chthoniobacterales bacterium
CGATCAGCGAAGCGACTCAAAAAAAAGATGAAGCGGAGTTCACCGCGGGGGAATGGCAGTTTGAATGGTTCGCTTACCGGGAGCAGATCACACCCGCCGGTCACGGTGCGGTGCGGACCCGGCTCGAACGCGTGGCGCAGTCGGGCCATCGGCCGTCGGACTTCTGGGCATGCCTGGCGCAGGTTTATGTCGATGAATACGCGTTCGGTTACCCTGGCCACGACGCGACTTCTCTCGATCGCGCCCTAACCGCCGCCCGGCGCGGTGTCGAGTTGGATCGTGCGAATCAGTTCGCGATGGTCGCCCTGGCTCAGACCCACTTTTTCCGACAGGATCTTGCCGCCTTTCGGCCTGCGGCAGAACGCGCCATGGCGCTCAACCCGCTCAACTCCGATGCGCTCGGGATCCTGGGATTGGAAATTTTACACACCGGCGAGTTCGAGCGCGGCAACGCAATCGTTAGCCGCGCCATGGAACTGAACGCCAATCATGCCGGCTGGATGCATTTCGCACCGCTCTGGAATCATTTCCAAAAAGGTGAATACGAAGAGGCGCTGGCCCGCGCGAACCGGGTGGATGTGCCTGGACATTTCTGGCCATTCCTGGTGATGGCGTCGATCTGCGGTCACCTCGACCGGCGCACCGAAGGCGCGGCCGCCGTCCGCGACCTCCTTGCACTCGATCCGGAATTTGCGGCGCACGTTCGTCACAACGTAGGCGCCTGGCACTTCGCCAGCGGTCTGATGGAACCCATCCTGGACGGTTTGCGCAAAGCGGGCCTGCCGGTTCCCGCATGTGCGTGATGCACCCTAACATGTCACTAAGCCTGTCTTTTCTAATCAGGCTTCAGCTGATCAGTTCATCGTGCGCCTGCAGGTAAGGTTCTGAAGTTGATCCAGCACCCAAACCGGGTTGGCTAACCTGGCAGGTTTTTCTCTGACCCGATTGCGAGGGACGATCGAAGTGTGTCTCGGCGAAGCGCTGTCTCTCCAGAGATATCAAACTACCGCAGGATGCTTACCTGATTCATTTTGCTATTGCCGCTGGTCAGGTGTTCATGCCCGTTGATCGTGTTCGCGGTGTCCCCGACGATGCTGTCCAGTTTCAGATCGAAGTTCACCCTCGCCCAGCCCTTCCGCTGAGTTTCTATCAAGGCGCGGGACCTGGCGTTGCCAAAAAAATCGTAAGCAGTAACCGTATATTTCCCCGGCACCAAGCCGAGCACGATGTATTGGCCCTTCGAATCGGTCTCGACGATTTTGTCGACCGCTTTCCGATCGAGCGTTCTGACGTGAACCTCGGTACCGTCCGAGGGTTTGCCGTCGTCGTCGATGACTTTGCCCTTTATGACGAGAATATTCTTGTCCTCCGCAAATGTCGAGCTTGCCGCAAGCACCGCCACTGCGAAACTCAATATGACTTTTGCTCTGGAATTCATAAGAGAAGTTTATCAGTCGGCCTAGGCCTAACAAGCTGCAAGCGTGGCTCGGTCGGCGGTCAACGTCGAGTCGAGGGGGTTCCCGAGGGCAGCGGTTTCCTAACGAGCCCGAAGAATCTGATACTGGTCCGTTTTTGCCTGATTCAAGCCAGGTATCTCAGCTACTACCGCGCATCCGATGTAGCAGGGGTTGGCCCCACCACCGATCCAATTAAACAGGTGCGCGCGGCGGGCACCTCTACACCTACAGGGTATCTGACGCAGGGCGGAGCTCCTGCGACGCCGTATTGCACCCGGCCGCGCCCGACACCGGGGTATCCAAGGATCAACAGCGGCCGTGGGACGGAGAAGGAGTGAGACTAAAGTCCAATGGTTGGCATGCTCACTCCCGTCCATGCTCAACTGGCGCGGTCTTTCCAGCTCGATCGTCAGGTATAAACAAGATGCCGGTGTGACAAAACTACGGTCCTTATTTCTTACCCTATCCATCGTCCTGATCGGGGGATGCGCCGAACCGATCGCCACTGTTAAACCGGCGCATCCGAATCCACCTGCGGCGGGTCCTGATTCACAATCCATCGCCATTCACCGTGACCTGGATGCTGCCCATCAGATCGAGCACCAGGACACGATGCGGGCTCTCGGCCTTTATCTCAATTGCGCCCGGCGTGCAACCGTTCAACTGGAGCGCCTGCCTAACGACGTTTACGCCCGCGGCGCCTACAATTTCGCCGTCGCCCGCTGCGTCGACATCATCCAGTCCGCTCCCCTCGATCCCTGGAGCAAACCGCTCCGCGTTGCTTCTGCCGATGGAGAATTTGTCCTTACCACCGTCCGTCATCCAAAGTCGGATCGCGATCCCGCCGCATACAATATCACTCCTGCGGATGAGCTGATCGTGGGAGGCTCATACCTAGCAAAACGAACGACCGTCGATGGAGTCGGTGCGCCGGTTGTTGCGGTCGGGCGAGAAGAAAAACCTGATTTCCGAAAAACCTTAACCGCTCGGCGACTGTACGCCGGGGCGACAGCAGTCATTCACTTTGATGGTCGCGGCGCGCGTCTGGAATTTGTGGACCCGCTCTCCACCGACCGGGTCAGCCTGGATGGACGCAGTGCACCAGTCGCAGCCGATTTCACAGCGCCTCTGGCTGTAGGCCTGACTCAAGAGCGTCCGGAAAAGTTGGGATTAGCCCGACTGTTGCGTCCGGAGAAATATGCCGACACCGCGCGGCTGACCCGTTTGCAACCCTACGACAGCAACAAGATCCCGGTTATTTTCGTGCACGGCCTTCAGGACACTCCCGCCTGTTGGGTCACGATGGTTAATACGCTGTGGGCAGATCCTGAGATCCGGCGGCGCTACCAGTTTTGGGTTTACAGTTATCCGAGCGGTTACCCGTATCCGTATTCGGCGGCACTGTTCCGTGATGAACTCGATGCCGTTAAGCGTTCCTTCCCAAAGGAAAAAAACATCGTCCTAGTGGGTCACAGCATGGGCGGCATGATCAGCCGGCTAATGATCACCGACGCGGGAGAGAAGATTTGGGATGACTTCTTTGGGAAGCCGCCCGCCGAAACGAACATTCCCGGCCCGAGTAAACAACATCTGGTGGACGCACTGATTTTTTCACACCGGCCGGAAGTCCGCCGGGTTATTTTTATGTCTTCGCCGCATCGCGGTGCCGCGATGGCTTCGAATTGGATCGGGCGTATTGGTGCCAGCCTGATTAAAACACCGTTCCTTCTCGCGGCGGTTCCGTTCCACGCCTTAAAGGCTGCAACCGTCCAGGGCGACCCCGGAACGGATGAACTGAATCGCATCCCCAATAGCATCGATACATTATCGCCTAACAACCGATTCGTTCGTGAGATCAACACAATCCCAATCAGGCGCGGCATTCCCTATCACTCCATCATTGGAGACCGCGGGCGTGGTGATACGCCGAACAGCAGTGACGGTGTAGTCGCTTACTCCAGCGCGCATTTAAATGGAGCGCAATCTGAGTTGATCGTGCCGTCCAACCACAGTTCTCCACGAAACCCGGAGGCGATCGCCGAAGTCAGTCGGATTTTAAAATTGAATCGCTGAGTCTGGCGAACAGCCAGGTCGGGGCAGTGCCGGGTTCGGCACGACTAAAACCAGGGAAGTCCTTCACGAATCCGACGGGAGAAATCCAAGTCCTGATCTGCGCGGTGCGCCGCGTCATTGATCAGACTGCGCTGCTTCAGCTCCGGAAACGAGAGGCCGCCGGTAGCGATGGCATGACGCTCGTACAACATTTCGTCCCCTTTCCCGTTAAATAAAATCCGCCAATCCCAAGGTATGCGCTGATTCGTCGGATTCTGTGCTCGAATGCTGGTAGTGCAATTCGTAGTGGCAGCATTGTACCAACGCGGGCGGTCACGAAGCGAGTTGAGCGTAGTTAGATACTGGACGAAACGCTCGCGCGCCTTTTCCGGGGAAGCGGAGATGCGATAAAGGTAAACATCTTCGGCCTTTCGATAGTTCGTGCGGACTCGAAGCACGTCACGTTCATCGGCGCAGATATAAATTAGTTCGTATTGCCGGTAGAGCCCGCCAACTGCGGAGTATGTTTCGCCGACCTCTTTCCGCGTCTCGATCGAGAAACAGATCGGTGGCGCGTCAGTGAATTGAAAGCTGGCAATTGGATGCGCGATGTAGGGCGAACCCCAGTAATCCACAGCGAGATCAACTCCGGTAATTTGGGAGAGGCGAATCTGGCGAGTCTCCCACTGCGCGGTGTAGTCGGTCTCGGTTCGGTAATCGCAGTTCCGCACGTTGTGCAACGTGATCTGGTCCCCGTTCATTTCTGCCCACGCCGTTTGGACGACATCCGGCTGCCACGGTCGATCGTTACTTGGTTTGAGGCTTAGCCACCAGACGGTCACGGCGGCCAGGCAGACTAACACTGCAGCCAGTTTTTGGATCCCGGTCGGAACGAAAATCACACCGCCCAGTATAACGAGCAGGAAGATGATGGCTGCCGGTCGTCGCAATGCTGCGACCGGAAAATCGAAATACAGCGCGCCGGCGGCCCAAAGCACGTAAACCAGCGCCGCCAACCAGATCACCGTCCAACCTACGAACTTAAGGATGCTCAACATCATCGTGAGCCGGCGCTAACCACGCGCGGGACTGCGAAAGCAGTCATCACTGTTTACTTCAGCGGACCCTCGCTGACGCGATCCTCGACGGTGAATGCCCGACCTTCTAATTCCTGGCGCAAACGAGAGGAGACTTGTCCCGAAAGTTCGACCAGGACGGGGGTATCGGGTCCCGATTGCGCGGCGAGCTTTTGCACATCAGCTGTGAGCGCTGCCGCTCCGGTTGTCCAAGCTGCATAATCCCACTGCAACGCCAGGACGATCGCTCCGTCCTTCGCCACGCAGATCGGAAAGTTCTCGATCATAACAATGTGGACGATCGGTTTTTTATCGGTATGAACGCGGCTCATCAACTCGGACGTCTCCACACAAAACAGCGCGTCGGATTCGTTCGAGCTTTCTTCCGCGGCAGCGTGAACGAAACCGGCGCGGTTCGTCACTCCGTCGAGAGTTTTCAGATTCAGCACAAACGCGGTTTGCTGGGTCGGCGAGAACGCGGTGTTGCCCAAAAATCTTTCGGTATCGCGCTCGCCTACCCCCATGGCTCGAAGACTGGCACGATTCATTTGCTTTAGGTCGGCGGGCGGTTTCTCCTGCACGATTTTATTCAGAGAGTCGCCGACGGTTGTGACCGTGAGTGCGACCCCGACCGGTCCGCCAATCGGAAATGTGCCGGCGCTAAATACGAATCCTCCGGCCCATGACGCCCAGGCGATGTCATCCAGTTGTTTTTGCAGCACAGTGTTGGTGCTGTATGGGTCGACGCCCATGCTGACGGCAATCTTCCTCTTCGCAGTGGAGAAGCCGACCATCTTTTCGAGCTTTGTTCCGTTCGTTCCATCATCGTCCTTGTTCTTTCCCATGTTCTTGACGGATTGCCCGGCGCGACCCATGAACTTCATCACGCCTTTAGGAACGTTCGAAATCGTCGTTCGCGGATCCGTAACGATGCTTTTGGCGGCGTTAAACGTGCCTTTAGCAGCGTTCGTCAAAGATTCTTTGAACTGATCGGTGCGGGAAACTTCTTTAAGGGCGGCAATCGCGTAAACTTCTCGGATTCTACGAAGCAGCATTTCGTTCCCGTCGGCGTCGAACACTCCGAAATCAGAGTCGATTATGAACTGATTGGCGCCCGATGCCGTGGGCACCGATTCGCGCACCGAATGATGAGGTCCTTTCAGGAATTCCGGTTTCAGAATTTCGCTGGCGCTCAGCTCGGGCAACTCTTCGAACGAAACAGCGGCCTCAGCCGGCGGATCCGGGTCAGTGGGTGCAGCCGTCGTCGACACCGATTGCGCCTGACCAAGACCACCTGCACCTGAGGTCAGTGCAAGGAGGGCGGTAAGGACGAAGATATTCGGCGTTTTCATTCGAAGCTTGATTGCGATTGCACGGAGGGCGGAGCTCCTGCGGCTCCGCTTTGCGCCGGAATCACAGACTGTAACGGGCTCGCAGGAGCTCCCCCCTCTCGCAGAGGCTGATTGTCGTCTGACGGGAACGCTGGGTCGTCATGGATTCCACGGTTCTGATGCCATTTCATTCGGTCGACTCCGGATTTTCCGGCCAGTCGTCGTCGGTGGGTTTCCACGTCTTATCGGGGTTGAATCGATCCATGGAGCCGAACGTTTGGTCAGTGTCCGGACCAAGATCCTTTTGCACCACCACACCGTTAGGCCCGACCATAAATGTCTGCACTCCCGTC
>JBJMXE010000108.1:0-4842 GCA_045809745.1 Chthoniobacterales bacterium
CGCGTCTGGCCAAACAATATCCGGAACACAACGCGCGCAGGGGAGTGGTCGTCGTTCCAATGCACGAACAGATTGTCGGAGACATCAAACCGGCCTTGCTGGTATTGCTCGGTGCTGTCGGATTCGTCCTGCTCATCGCCTGCGCGAACGTGGCGAACCTGTTACTCGCTCGGGCAGCGGTCAGACAAAAAGAAATCGCGCTGCGTCTTGCCCTGGGGGCGAATCGTTCCCGCCTAACAAGGCAATTCTTGGTCGAAAGTATTCTACTGGCGTTAATTGGCGCTACGGTCGGGCTGGGCCTGGCAATGGCTGGTTTGAACATAATAAAACGCTACATACCGGACACGGTGTCGCAGTCGACTGGAATCAGCATCGACGTCGATGCGTTGCTGTTCACTGCCGGAATCGCAATCCTAACCGGGGTTCTTTTCGGCCTCGTGCCCGCGTTTCAAGCATCGCATTGCAACGTCAACGATACGTTGAAGGAGAGCGGTCGCGATGCCGCGGCCGGCGCTCGCGGTCACCGAATCCGTAACGCGCTCGTGGTAGCAGAAGTCGCGGTCTCATTCACTTTGCTGATCGGTGCCGGCCTGTTGATCAACAGCTTCATGCATTTGCGAAATCTCGACCCCGGATTTCGGGCTGATCATTTACTGACAATGAGAGTGCCGTTGTCGCAGGTGAAATATCCCGACCGCGAAAAACGAACCGCATTTTTTGACGAAGTGATGCGCCGCGTCCGGGCCCTACCCGGAATCGAGTCGGCCGCGGTGGGCAATAATCTGCCACTCACTTACGACGGAGATTCGATCTTGATTTCGGTTGAGGGTTTGCCGGATCCCCCGAGCGACCAACACCCGGATGTGATCCTTCGAGTCGCGGGTCCAAATTATTTCACTACCATGGGAATCCCGCTGGTAGCGGGCCGCGATTTCACGGCACAGGATAACCCGCGGGGCTCAATGGTGGTGATCGTCGCGGAAAAAACGGCTCGTTACTACTGGCCGGGCGAAAACGCGATCGGCAAACGAATAAGGACCGGTTCGGAAAGTCCCTGGTTCGAGGTCGTCGGCGTGGTGAAAGACGTTCGGCAAAATGATTTCGTTAAGGAGCCGAAAATGGAGATGTACATGGCCTATGCCCAGGTTGCCGAATTTCCACCCAACGCGCTGGTGGTTCGAACCAGGATCGACCCACTGAGAATCGCCCCGACGGTGCGACAGGAGATCTGGGCGATTGATAAGGACCAGCCGGTCTCGGACATTCGTTCAATGGATGAGATCGTGTCGAAGGCGGTGGCCCGACAACGGTTCAGCATGTTGTTGTTAGGTATATTTGCCGGAGTAGCGCTGGTTCTCGCCGCGGTCGGCATTTACGGGGTGATGAGTTACACCGTGCTTCAGCGAACCCGGGAGATCGGCATTCGTATGGCTTTAGGCGGGCAGCGAACCGACATGCTGAAAATGACCATCTGTCATAGTCTTAAACTCGTTTTGGTCGGACTGACGTTAGGCCTTGCCGCCGCTTTTGTGCTGACGCGGGTGATGAACACGCTGCTATTCGGGATCAGCGCAACGGACCCCGTGACCTACCTGTCGATCTCGTTCGTGCTGCTCGTGGTCGCGGTGCTGGCCAGCTACATTCCCGCTTTGCGTGCGACCAAAGTCGATCCAATGGTCGCGCTCCGCTACGAGTAGGCCAGCGCGTCGCAGGACCAACTTATCCGGTCGGCGCTATACCGCTGCGACCACTGTAATCTTTCGGCGGCGAAAGCGGTGTTCTGGATTCTCCGCTGAGTTTGATGGCGGCATAGATGTCGAGGATTACAATTGGGGTCACCGCGACAAACGCGATGATGATATTGGTGAGCTTACTGGGATCCCGGGTGTAGCCCCAAAGCAGGGTTCCCGCGTCCAGTGCGTCGCCGATTACCCGCAGCCAGATCCAGGGCGTCGGATCCTTGGACATGAGGATTAGCAGGCCGTTTAGAAATTCGCGTGCTCCGTAGACGCGGACGATCCATTCCTGGCCGCCCAAACCGAGAGCCCGACCGAGAGGCCCGCCCCAGATCAGCTCCACCAGTCCCAGCAGTAGACTGAATATGCCTAAGAATTGTGCCAGCCGGTACGTTGCCGTATCCGCCTGGCCCCGTTGCGATTCGTTTGTCTTATAACGCATGTTTTCTTCCCTCCCTTAAGGCTTCAACACCACCTTGACGCAGCCGTCCTTTTTATCGCGGAATGTTTTGTACATCTCCGGCGCTTCATTAAGAGTCGTGCGATGCGTGATCACGAAAGAGGGATCGATTTCGCCCTCTTCAATTCGCCGCGTGAGATCGTCAGTCCAACGGTTCACGTGGGTTTGTCCCATCCGGAACGTTAGACCTTTATTCATTGCCGCACCGAATGGCACCTTATCGATGAGGCCGCCGTACACGCCCGGGACCGACAGTGTTCCCGCCGGCCGACAGACGTAAATCATCTCGCGTAAAACGTGTGGGCGATCTGTCTCCGCCATCATCGCCTGTTTCGCGCGGTCCATCATTGAATCGAGATGGCCCGACACGTGCGCTTCCATTCCGACGGCGTCGATGCATTTCTCGGGGCCTTTTCCGCTGGTTAGGTCATTGAGCCGGTCGAGCACACTCTCCTGATCAAAATTAATGGTAGTTGCGCCAGCAGCTGCTGCCATGTCCAGCCGTTCTGGAACGCGATCGATGGCGATGACCTGTTTCGCTCCCAGGATGATCGCGCTTCTTATCGTGAATTGGCCGACCGGTCCGCAGCCCCACACCGCCACCGTGTCGGTCGCTTCGATCTCGCATTGCGCTGCTGCCTGCCAGCCAGTGGGAAAAATGTCGCCGAGAAATAGAACCTGATCGTCGGTCAGACTCTCCGGAACCTTAATGTGCGTCTGATCGGCAAACGGCACCCGAACGTACTCGGCCTGGCCTCCTGGGTACCCACCAGTTAGGTGCGTATAACCGAAGAGCCCGGCAGTGGTGTGCCCAAACATCTTATCGGCTTTGTCCTTATTGCGGTTGGTTCGTTCGCAGACCGAGAAATTGCCGCGCTTACACTGGTCGCACTCGCCACAAATGATCGTAAACGGGATCACGACGCGCTCGCCGACCTTGAGCCGGCCATTCACACCGGAACCGGTTTCGACCACCTCGCCCATGAACTCGTGGCCCATGATGTCGCCCTTCTCCATCCCGATCATGAAATGGTCGTAGAGATGCAGATCGCTCCCGCAAATTGCGCAGCTTGTTACCTTTACAATGGCGTCACGCGGATGCTCAATTTTCGGATCGGGCACATTTTCCACCCGAACGTCTTCTTTGCCATACCAACATAGTGCTCTCATGTGCTCTTCCTTTTTCTGATTCCGGTGTGATCGTTCTCAGGAGGCACGAATACCTCATGAGCGAATTGGTGCCGGCCTCGGGCCAAAGAAATGCCGACACCACTTGTTTCGCAGGTGCCCTTAAGACCAGTCGGGGAAAATACGCGTTTCCTGCGAGATTGACCCGGTATCCCGGCGCTGAGACGATTGGCGCATGCCGCGAATCGCGCCTCGGTCATCAGTATTTCGTCGGACGCCTGACACGTTCGTCGCCGGAGCGAAGACATTGCCGCAGGCTTATTTCGTTTCGAGAGATCTGTTTGCGGCCGAACAGGAGAAGATCTTCGCGAACCATTGGGTCGTGGCCGGACACCAGAGTGCCCTCGGCGGGTCTGGGGATTTTCTAGTCGTAAATATCGGACGCGAAAGCGTGATCGTGATGCGGGATCAGAAGTCGCAGGTACGTGCTTTCTATAATGTGTGTCGCCACCGCGGCACGCGGATGATCGAGACGGAATGCGGACACGCTCGCGCGATTCAATGTCCCTACCATGCCTGGACCTATGCGCTGGATGGGAAGCTGACGGGTGCACCGCACATGGACGAAGTTCCAAGATTCGACAAAGCCGATTACTCGTTGCGCCTGGTACCGACGGCGATGTGGGAAGGATTCATTTTCGTCAATCCGGCGAACCGGACTGAGGCGCGTGGACAGAACGACGCGGCGACGGGACGAAGCGGCGACTCGGCGGCAGAGTGGTTCGCTCCGTTAGCCGGCAAGTTCACCCATTGGAATTTGCCTAACCTGCGCGCATTCAAACGAATTGATTACAATGTGCGGGCAAACTGGAAATTGATCTTCGAAAACTACTCCGAGTGCTATCACTGCCCGGGGGTCCATCCGACTCTTTCGAAACTGACGCCTTACGATTCGGCTGAAAACGATCTGGCCGAGGGCCCGTTTCTCGGCGGCTTCATGCCGATCAAGAAAGGTGCTAGCCTAACCATAAGTGGCGACGCGTGTGCGATGCCGGTGGGTCAGATCCCGGGAGATGGCCATCATCGAGTTTATTATTATTCCATTTTCCCTAACATGTTGCTCAGCATGCATCCCGATTACGTGATGGTGCATCAGCTCTGGCCGCAGGCACCAGACCGGACGTTAATCCATTGCCACTGGTTTTTTCACCCCGATGCGGCAAAGCGCGAAGATTTTCAGCCTAACGATGCCATCCAGTTCTGGGACATGACCAACAAACAGGATTGGCATGTATGTGAATTGAGCCAGCAGGGCATCGAATCCCGGGCCTACGCGCCCGGCCCATACTCGTCGCGTGAAAGTATTCCCGCCGCTTGGGACCGGTATTATTTAGAGATTATGGATCGTGGGTGAGGATGAAGCGGTCAGGCAGAGCAGTTGTAGCGGTGGTTTGTGCCAATAATCGAAGTCGCGGTTAGGCGATTGGCACAACCGCCTCTACAAGTTCTTGAAGGCAG
>JBJMXE010000109.1:0-5792 GCA_045809745.1 Chthoniobacterales bacterium
AGTTGAACCACCTCCCCTACGTATGCTTCTGAATTGCTCAACACGGCGGTCACACCCGGGGCAGCGACAGCAAGCGTTGGCGCTGCGATGCTCAAAGCGCAGCAGGCAACCAGTGTTTGGCGTAGACGCAGCATTAGCCCTCGAGTTCCTCAGACCTACCAATCCTTATAGACATGGCGCGCTGTCCTGCGTTCATCAAGCTGGACCCGCGCTTCGTCGTTCTTCGTTGACTCCAGGAGCGCCCGCGCTTGCCGCTGCGTCATCTCTCCTGTTTGATCCGGTTCGGTATCGGCCACTTGTGGAGACTGGTCCGGAGCAGGGGATTGGTTCGATCGATTACCCTTTATATCGCCGGCAAACTTTTTTTGCGGACTCGCGCTTGGTGTCGGCGTCTGCTCCGGGTTTGAGCCTTCGCCCTCTCCAGGTGACGGCGAAGCCTGACTCTCCCCTTCGGCGGGCGTCGGGGAAGGCGGATTATCTTCTGGCCCGGAGTCGTTATCTTTTTTCTGTTTGTCGTCGCCTCCGGATGGACTGGCCGAGGCGGAGGCCTGCGGTTGAGGCGATGCCGACTGGTCAGGGTTTGGCCGTTGCTCATTTGGCTGCCGCTCGTTTTTTGCCTGCTGCCGGTCTGAACTACTCTGTTGCTGCTCCTTGGGATCCTGACCGCTTTGGTTATCAGATTGGCTCTGCTGTTGCTGGTTTCCGCTCTGTTGATCCTTCTGCTCCTGCTGTTGTTTCTGATCCTTCTTTTGGTCTTGTTTTTGAGATTTTTGGTCCTGCGGGTTTTTCTTTTTTTCGTGAAACAGACCGGCCATTTCTCGTAGCTCTGGATCGTTAGGGAATTTCGCCAGGCCGGTGGCGACCGCGTCCTTAGCCGCCTCTTCCTCCCCAAAGATGTATTTCTGAGCGCCGCGATGCACGTAATCCGCTGCCGTTTCAGCTAGCAGCGGCATGGGGAGTAGCAACAGGCTAAGCAGTATCAGTTTTCTTAATGCCATTGATGTCTTTGAGGCGTTGGATGTAATCGCCGTAGTAACCTACTGAAGGATCGACCATCAACTTGTTGGTCATGATCTCCAACGCTTTGTGATAATCCCGCCTCAACACGGCCTTGTCGGCCTGGGCCTTTGCTTGTTTCGCTGCCTCGCTGGGCTGAAGCGGCTTCTGTGATGATGCCTGCTCGGACGAAGGCGCCTCGTTCTTGAGCTGTTCGATCTTCTTGGCAACAAACGCGTAATTCTCTTTCGCGTCCTTGCTGCCGGGGTCGAGTTTTAGTGCTTGTTCGTAATGTTGCAGCGCGTTCGTCCAGTCGGTGACTTTTTTTTCCCGATTTTGAATCGTCTCGCCCCGTTGATACAGAGTGTTGCCAAGATTGAAATGGCTTTTGCTTTGCAACTGCGCGTCGGTTGAAAGTAATGCCTGGCTGAAAGCCTGCGCAGCCTTGTCATAATCGCGCAGCTTGTAGGCGGCAGCTCCAGCGTCGAACTGCATCTGCTCCCTGCTGGAAGACCGTGGATGGCCGTTCAGATCCCCTTCAAAAGCTCGGTAGGCATCAGCGAACTTCCCGTCTTGATAGAGCTTCAAACCCTCGACATCGGTGTTTGCCGAAGCATTCACTGCGAACAGAATCGCGGCGGCGGCAGGTGCGAGTTTCCCCGCGAAATGCGCGCCCCTTCGCGCACGTGCCCTCCGTCGATCCCCGATCAGAAAGGATGTAGCCAACATCAGTGCGGCCGCGCCCAAGGGCCATTCATAACGTTCGATAGGCCTGCGATTCAGTCGCACATCCATTTCCTGTGCAGTGAGTTGCCGTAATCCATCAACCGCCAGCTGATGCATCGTGCGAGGACCATTCTCGAGGTGGAGATAAAAGCCGCCGGTCGCCTTGGCAATCTCCTGTAATCGTTGCTCGTCCAGCTTCGATTTGACCACCTGTCCTTTGGGATCTTTGACGAATGCGGTCCCGCCATCTTGTTCCGGAACCGGGATGAGGGACCCCTGGGCGGTGCCGACTCCAACGGCAAAGATTCGTATTCCGGCATCGGCTGCCGCCTTCGCCGCTTTCGTCGCCTCGCCGGATAATTCTTCGCCGTCCGTGAAAATGACCAGCGCCCGGTTACCGACAGCAGTCTTGCCAAAGGTTTGACTGGCCAACGTGATCGCTTCGGAAATGTTGGTGCCGCCTTCCGGAATGGTCTGGGTGTCGAGGTCATTGATCGCCTCCACTGCTGCATCGTAGTCGATTGTTAGGGGAGCTTGCAAAAACGCGCGTCCCGCGAATGCGATCAGGCCGACTCGGTCGCCCTGTAACTCGGTGATCAAATCAGTGGCGGCAAGCTTCACTCGTTGCAAACGGTTTGGCTGGACGTCGTTCGACAGCATGCTGCGCGAGGTATCGACCGCGATCAGAAGATCGATGCCCTTCCGGGTAACATCTTCGAAAGAATATCCCCAGCGGGGCTGCGCCAGGGCCGCGATGGCACAACACAATGCCAGTAGCTGTAAGCTGAATCTCAGCGCGCGGCGGAAACGGTCTACCGAGGAGGTGAGCTGCGGAAGAAGCCGCGGCGCAACAAACTCCCGAAGCCGTTGCGCGCTCTTTCGTTCGGCAACGACAAACAAGATCGCCAGCAACGGCAGCGTCAGTAATGCGAAGAACCACTCGGGCACGGCGAAGCTCATCTGGCGCACCTCACAGTCATGGCAACTTCTTCCAGACGGTCTGCGAAAGCAGGATGTGCCCGATGAGCAAGCCTGCGCCCCCCATGATGCAGATGGGGAACAGATCGCGATACTGCTGATACTTCTTCACGCTGACGGTAGATTTCTCAAGCCGGTCGATATCGTGGAAAATCGACTCCAACGTCTTCGTGTCGGTGGCGCGATAAAATTGACCGTCGGCGATCCGGGCGACCTCTTTCAACCCGGCCTCATTGAACGAGACAGGCTGATTTTGATAGAGGACGTTGCCCTCGGCATCGGTCAGTACTCGGCCGGTCGCGCCGTTCATCACCGGGAATGGCGCGACTCCGTTAGTTCCGATTCCGATCGCGTAGAGTTTGATTTGCAGTGCCTTTAACGCTTCCGCCGCGGTGTTCGGAGGTATTTTTCCGGCATTGTTGTCACCGTCAGTCAGGAGCACTACGGCGCGGCTTTTGGAATGTTTGTCATTCAGCCGATTGCCGGCTGATGCCATGGCGGAACCGATGGCGGTGCTTCCTTCGATTAAACCGATTCGGACACGGTCAAGATTTTGCAAAAGCCACTGATGATCCAATGTCATCGGGCTAACCACGTAAGGCTGAGTGCCAAATGCGATCATTCCGATTCGATCGTTAGGCCGGGCTTCGATGAACTTGCGGGTGACTTCTCGGACCGCGTCCAGCCGGGTCGCCTCCTCGCCGCCAATGCTGAAATCCTTGGTCAGCATAGAATTCGAAACGTCGAGCACCAGCATGATGTCGATGCCGCTCGCCTGAACTTCGGTTAGACTTTTGCCTAGCTGGGGCCGGGCCAGACCTACCAAGAATAAACCAAGCGCGGCCAATGTTAATGCCCGAAGTAATTTGCCGGCGCGTGAGGCACTCGTTTTTCCGATGCTCTCGAACACGCGGGTGGAAGAAAACACCAGCGCGGCCCGCGCACCCGCGCGGCCGCGCAGATAAGCGATCAACGGCAGCAGCAACAGCAGGAACAACAACTGGGGATGACCAAACGTCAGGGAATTAAAACCTGATGGCCAGTTAGGCGATTGCGGCAAGTTCAGCTCCTTTCACAAATCGCACTGCTTCATCTACCAGCGAACGGCTATCCGTCGTGGTGGCATCGTAGCGGGCGAACTTAATCAGGTCGCATCGGTCGAGAAAATCCTGTAGCAACGATTTTTCATCGCCTGAAAATTGTGGGTTCCGGGCGAGGCGCTCGAGAAACTCCACCGAAGTCTGTCGAGTGACGGGGAGGCCATACTGGTCGGTCACGTAGCGGCGAAGAATGTCCGATACTTTGATGCTGAATTCGTAAGGGGGAATGTGCTCGACCTCATTCGACGTCTGTTCCAGTGCGTCGAGCGCCAGTTGCCGCGGCAATTTAGGAGGAGCAGGCGGCGCCTGCCGACGGTGGAAGTACCAGATTGCGACTCCAAGTGCAGCCAGAGCCAGAGCACAGCCACTGTAGATCAACCACGTCGGCGTCAGGGAATAACTCACCGGCGGCGCGATGTCGTGAAACACCTGAGCGAGGAGCGATACCGGCAGCATGATCAGAACAAAAAGTTGCATAACTCGCCTTACCGGATCGCCATCCGACGCTCGCGTTGCTTAAAGAACGCCCGCAACGCCGGCAGGTAATCCTCGCCCGTGCGTAACTTGATCGAATCGATGTTATTCCGCCGTAAGGTTCGTGAAACTTCCGTTTCCTGCCGCTGAACGGTCTCACTCAGGCTCGTTCTGGTTGCGCGGTTCGCCGTGTTAATTTCGATCTGTTGGCCGGTCTCCGCGTCTTCGAGCGTGATCAATCCAACATTCGGAAACACTCGCTCCCGCTCATCTTCAATACGCAACGCTACAAAGTCATGCCGTCGGGCAGTGACGGCGAGCGGTCGCGAAAAATCGGGCGCCTGAAAATCCGAGATGAAGAACACCACCGAGCGCCGGGTGACAACGTTGTTTAGATAGTCCAGAGCAACGGCGGGATCCGTGCCCCGGCTTTGGGGTTCGAAGAAAAGAATCTCCCGAACGATGCGAAGGGTGTGGGATCGGCCCTTCTTCGGCGGGATGAACAACTCCACCCGATCGGTAAACAGAAGAAGCCCAACCTTGTCGTTGTTCCGGATAGCACTGAACGCCAGCAGACACGCAACCTCGGCCGCGAGCTCGCGTTTGGATTGAGTTTTGCTCCCGAAATTTCCCGATGCGCTGACATCGACAATCAGCATGACCGTCAGTTCGCGTTCCTCCGTGAATTTTTTTACAAACGCGGTGCCCATTCGCGCAGTGACGTTCCAATCGATGGCTCGAATTTCGTCCCCCGGCTGATACTCGCGGACATCTTCAAAGTTCATTCCGCGTCCTTTGAAGACGCTGTGGTAATCGCCGGCGAACGCGGTCTCAACCAGCCCGCGAGTGCGGATTTCAAGGCTGCGGATTTTTTTGAGGATCTCGGCTGTGTCCATTTTTACCCAATGAGGGACGTCTCACTTTCATTTCTCAGCGTCCCCGTCACGGCACCGCGAGCCCCGCAAATATGCGTTCGACGATCGTCTCGCTGGTCACCGCTTCTGCTTCCGCTTCGTAGCTAACGATGATTCGATGGCGGAGCACATCGGGGCCAATGCTCTTTACGTCCTGTGGCGTCACGTAACCGCGCCCGTTGAGAAAGGCGTGAGCGCGCGCACCCAGAGCGAGATAGATGGTGGCGCGCGGAGATGCACCGTAACGAATCAACCCGTCCAGACGCAGGTTGTAGGCAGCGGGGTCCCGCGTCGCCCAGACGACGTCGACGATGTAATCCTTCACCCGATCGTCGATGTAGATTTCGTTCACCACCGAACGCGCCGCGATGATTCGCTGCGGGTCGACAACCGGGATGACGTTGAGGTTTGGCGCGGAGGTCGCCATCAGGTCGAGGATCTGGCGTTCCTCGGTTTTTTGGGGGTAGCCGATATGCAGTTTCAACATGAAGCGATCGAGTTGTGCTTCGGGAAGCTGATAGGTTCCTTCCTGCTCGAGGGGATTCTGGGTGGCCAGAACCAGGAATGGATCGGAAAGCGGATACGTGGTTTCGCCAATGGTGAC
>JBJMXE010000110.1:0-14421 GCA_045809745.1 Chthoniobacterales bacterium
GCTGCGGGTTTTTCGGGTATTCCCGTTCCCAGGATTTACAATCGGCTATGACTTCGTCGTATAGCGACGCTGCGTATTTGCACACCGCCAGGCGATATTTCGCATCGGACACGAACTGGCCGGTCGGATACTTTTTCATGTAGGCCTGGAGCTGATCCATCGCCTGTTGATATTTACCGGAGAACAGCGCGGTTAGAGCAATGCGGTAATTTGCTTCCTCAACATTTTGTCCGTTAGGGTAATCGTTGAGATATTTCTTGTACTCAGCGGCGGCATCATCGTGTTTGCCAGCCTGGAATTTGGCGTTGCCGAGAAGGAACCGCATTTGATCGGAAAACTTGTTCTGGGGCTGACTCTGCAGAGTCTGGTTGAAATATTTCTCCGCCGCCTGAGGATCGTTCGCCTGGAGAGCAACGACGCCGACCATGTAGGCAACCGTGTCAGCGTTGGGGCCGGTCTTGTATTCGCGAAGATATTCTTCGCACCGTTGCTGCGCTTTCTGGGCCTGACCAACTTCTGCCAATGAAGCGATCAAGCCGAACAAGGCCGGCTCGCGTTCACGAACATCAGGAAACCTGTCGACCAATTCCTGGTAAACCAGGAGCGCTTCCCATTTCTGGTCGTTCTCGTAGAAGCATCGCGCCATGCGGATGTAAATGGCGGGTGTGATGGATGGCAGCTTTTCAAATTCGTCCAGTAACTGCTTCGTGCGCGCGAGATCTGTTTTGAGCTGATTGTTGGTAACGACTAACTGACTGACCTGAGAAGGATCCGCCTTCATTTTGTTCAGGTTGTCATCCAACGTCCGCTGCATCCCCGCCAGCCGATCGTTCTGGAGCCGCAAAATCTGCTCGCGTGGATAAGCCGCGCGATAACATTCCAGCGCATCGCCGTAAAAGTTTTTGGCGTAGAGCTGATCACCCAGCTCCACCGTCATCGCGTTCAGCTCCACGATGTTGTCGACCAATGCGATGCGCTCATGCAGGCGCTTGATCAGCGGGATCACCTTGTCGGCTTTTCCTTTTTGAGAATACAGCTGGGCCAGCATCATCAGGCCGCGGACCGACATAGCGGTTTTTAGTTCGCCCGTTCCCAGTTTTTCCAGGTCAGTAATCGCCGCATCAATCTTGCCGGCTTCCTTGTTAGCGGTCGCGCTGAAGAACAGCGCCTGATCTTTGTAACGGGAATCTTTCGCCAGATTGCCAAATTGACCGATTGCTTCAGCGTAGTTCTTGGTTAGGAGATTTGACTCGGCCAGACCGAACAGTGCGTCACCGGCGTGCGGTCCGTTAGGGAATTTTGCCTGGTAGTTTTTGAAGGCGCTGATCGCTTTCGGGTAGTTGGCGGCATTGAAATATGCTGAGCCGACGCTGAAGAACGCCGGTTCCAGTTGTGGACTGAACTCGGCTTTGTTGATCAGGGCTTCCAGGTCGGTCGCCGCTCTGGCGTAATCGCCGGCCTGAAACGCGGCCATGCCCTGGGAGTAAAGTTGGGCCAGGTCGCCGCCATCGGAACCGCCGCCCGCCTGCTGCGCGTGTGCGGTTAGGCCGGACAAAAACAATGCGGCTGCGGACGACGCGAAGGCAAACCGAACCCAGCCAGGAGGAAACCCCATCCGCAGAACTGTAGCTCCCCGTGCTTAGCTTGGAAAGCGTCGCGTCGAGTCAGAAAACATCATTGGCCAGCCGCCAATGGCTACAAACGCTTACGGTCGAACGCTCGCGGTCTTGGGCCCGCGGGAAAGATCAACCAGGTCGGACAAAATGTTGAGGCTCTCGTCGCGCTCCGGGTCGATCGCGGGTTCTTTGCCACTCGTCGGATCCTCATCATCTCCCAACCCCGTATCGGCCTCGGGGTCACCGGCCGCAGCGTCGGGTGCCACCTTCGGATTCACACCCTTGGTCTTGGCTGCCGCCAATTTACCCGGGAACATGATGAGTTGGAGGTTGGGCTTGTCGACCGTGTCCAGGGTGAGCCGATACACTTTCGGTTCTTCTTCCTGGCGGGCGAGCCGCTCCTTGGTGCGCATCTCTTTGCGCATCTTGTCCTCCTGAAGCTCCTTGCGGCGCTGATCTTCATTCAGCGTAATCCGATTTTCGTCGAGCTTGTGGCGCAGCCGCTCGATGTCCTCCATGACATAATGGAACTCCTGATTCCGCTGCACGCGCTCGCCGGAACGCCGTTTCAATTCATCGGTAAACAAGGGATGTGTATCCGACCACTTGCTGTAATGCGCCTTCGGCACTTCGTCGTAAGCCAGGCAGTTCTTCAACGCGCCTTCGCCAAACTCGGGGAGGTCGCTCAAACTCGGCAGCACAATATCCGACGCCACACCGTGGAGCTGGGTCGACCCGCCTGCTACCCGATAGAATTTTTGGATGGTTAGCTTCAGCGCCCCGTCGTCCTGCGAACGGCTGCCGAGCAGCGATGTGAACCGGCCGATTTCGAGAATGGTTTGCACCGTCCCTTTACCGAAGGTGTTCTTGTCACCAACGATCACAGCGCGGCCGTAATCCTGCAGCGCAGCGGCAAAAATCTCGCTGGCGGACGCACTTTGTCTGCTAGTCAGAACAACCAGTGGCCCAGCGTAGGCGATGCCCGGATCGGGATCACTCGATACGACGATGTTTCCATTCGAACCCTTGGTCTGCACGATTGGACCCGACTTCAGAAAGAGGCCGGTCAGCGAGATCGCTTCTTCCAGCGAACCGCCGCCATTCCGGCGCAGATCAATCACCAGACCGCCGATGTTTTCCTTCTTCAGCCGTTTCAGAAGAGCCTGGACGTCGCGGGTCGTGCTCTTCTGGTGCCTGTCCATGTCAGCATAAAACGACGGCAGCGTGATCCAGCCGAGCTTCACCTGTTCGCCACTCTCATCCTTCTTAATGATGATGTCGGCGCGAGCCTCCTGATCCTTGAGCTTAATTTCGTCGCGAACCAGCTCAACGTTCTTGCGTTTCGAAGGATCGGCCGCATCAGACGGGATTACGAGCAACCGAACGTGCGTTCCCTTTTTACCGCGGATCATGTCCACGACTTTGTCGAGGCGCATGTCACGCACGTCGACGTATTCCGCCGGGCCTTGTGCCACCGCAGTGATTCGGTCGCCAACTTTCAGACGGCCATCGGACTGCGCCGGGCCGCCCACAACCAAACTTTCAATCTTGGCGTAGCCATCCTCGCTCCGAAGCATCGCGCCGATGCCGACGAGCGACAGGCCCATATTAATGCTGAAGTTCTTCAGGTCGGCCTTGCTCAGGTATTCAGAATGCGGGTCGTAAGTTTGGGCAAGCGCGTCAAGGAACAGCTTTACCTGCTCGTCTTTGTCTTCTTCGTGGACATTCCGAGCGAGGCGGTCGTAGCGGCGGGCAACGAGCTGAGGGCCAGGCTCAATGGGATGTTCGCTGAGATGTTCCTGGAGCAGTTCGTTATCGATGCGTCCGCGCCAGATGTTATCGGCGTCAGCTTCATCCTTTGGCCACGGCGCCTTTTGGCGGCTTAGCTCGATGCTGGTGTCGCCTTTGAAATCAACCGGTTGCTTGAGGAGCTCTTTGATCTTCGCGACTCGATCGTCGACCCGTTTAGTGTAGAGACTGTAAATTTCGTACGCCGGCTTGAGATTGCCGAGGAGGATATCGTCATCGAGCGACGAGCCATACTTTGCCGTCATGGCGTCGATATCCTGTTGGGTAAAGAACAGGTGGCTGAAGTCGAGCAGCTCCAAATAGCTGCGCAGCACCTTCTTCGACATCTCGTCGTTGAGCTGCTGATGCGTGTAATGGCCTTCCTCGAGCAAACGGCCGACGGACACGCAAATTTGTTCGCTATCCGACTTTGCGCGACTAGTCGCCGGAGTAACTGCCAGAATCGCGATCAACGCCGGGACCGCGAGCACCAAACCAGGTCGAGATTTCATGAAGAAGGGTTTTCCAGTTTCGCAGAGATAGTCTTCAAACGCAACAAAGGGCCAATATGTGGAAAGGTGAGACAACGATTCTTCCGTAAAATTCAAAAAACCGCTGAATCCCGACTGCCGATCGAGTCTGGATAGCAGATTGGATGCGCTTAGGCGACATTTCGGCTCTAGTTTCCCTCGACCGTGCAACCCATGAAATACGAGAGCTTCTGCGGCGGCATTTTTGAGACGAATTGCTACCTTCTGCAGGCCCCGCAAGGAGCCATCCTGTTCGATGCGCCGGACGGAGCCACGGAATGGCTCGAAACTGCCGGTATCGAACCAAAACTGTTGCTGCTGACCCACGGGCATTTCGATCACGTCCCGGATCTGGCGAAGCTGAAGCGCCGCTTTAGTTGTCCGATCGGCTGTCATCCCGATACGGCGCCAATGATTTCCGATCCGGATTTTTTCAAGAGCTTCGGATTCCAGCTGGAGTTGGAGCCGGTCGAGCCGGATTTCCTGATTGAAGCCACGCCGGCGCGGGAATTTCTAGGCTTGGAGATGCAGGTACTGGAAGTGCCGGGGCATTGTCCGGGGAGTCTCTGTTTCTTCGTGCCCAGCGCGCGGCTGTTGGTTGGTGGCGATGTGCTTTTCGCGGGCGGAGTTGGCCGCTGGGATTTGCCCGGCGGCGATGCCGAAGTTCTGTTCACCGGGATTCGGGAGAAACTGTTCGGCCTTGGCGATGATGTGGTGGTTCTGCCGGGCCACGGACCAGCCACCACGATCGGCGAAGAACGCCTAACGAATCCCTTTGTGAGCTGAGCGGGCGGAGATAGGTCGTAAACGACCCATAGGATCTATTTCTGCGCGCCGTTGAGCGCCTCGGCCACTGCAGCGGCCACCGCGGCTAGTTCGGGCCGGCCATTCAGAATCCCGGATAACGATTTCAACGCACTGGGAATATGCTGAAGGAAGTGTTCGTGTTTTTTGACTAACCCCAGATACCCGTAGGCGCCTAACGCCTGCATCAATCTTTGGATCGCGCACATGGGAAAGGCGTCGGTGAACTGGCGCCGAACATCGCGCCCGCACTCCATTTGGCGCTCTATATAATAAGCAACGAGCTCGGCTCGCTCCTCCTCGGTCAAACGGACGTACGGATCGTACAGCAGCGAGGCAACGTCGTACTCCGCCAGGCCGGGACGCATTCCCTGAAAATCGATCAGGTAGGCAAGCCCATTCCTAATAATGATGTTCTGAGATTGGAAATCTCGATGGACCAGCACCCGCGGCAGGGCAGCCAGGGTTTCCGCCATCTCACGCAGCGCAGGTAACGCAGCAAGTTCGCGCAATCTGATTTGGTCCATCCGGAAATACCGGCCGAGGCAGTTCTTAAAGAAATAAGACTGCTCCCAGCGATACAGTTGGGCGTTGAATTGTGCGGGCAACTTCGTCCGGATTTCCTTTGAATCCTTGTCCTCGATCCGATGCAGCTTCGCGCCCTGGTCGAGCGCAGATTCATACAATGCGCGACGAACCAGCCACCCTTCATTTCTATGATTGAATAGATCTTCCTCGCCCAAGTCCTCGATCCAGATCAGCCCTTCGTTAGGATCGTGGAAGTAAATCTTTGGCGCGCGGATACCGTGGGCATCGAGAAATTGGGCGATGCCGACGTAATGCCCGTTCTCTTTCCGTTCCAGGTTGTACTTAACCAGGATCAGCTTCTGTTCGGATGCGTGGTGGACCCGGTAGAATTTCCGGCCTGAGCCGCCTTTTTCGATCGGTGTGATCTTTACCGAGTCTATGTCGATCCGCGGGAAATGGATCCGAGTCTGGCGAAGAAGGATCTCGGTTTTCATTTCAGAAGACGTGGTCGTGGTGAAATCCGGAGGCTTTTTGATGGGAGCGGAGAATACAGCTGGAGAGCTGACTACGGGAAGCGATTTCTGCACCCGGCCACAGGATGGTGTCCTTGAGCATCGCCCCCGCGCCAACCCGGCAGTTTTCAGCAATAACTGTGCATCCTAACAGCTCCACCTGGCCGTCGACTGTCGCTGTCGGATGGGTCCGCACCGGCCATTGCGAATCGGTGACGAAGTGTGGTCGCCACTTCTCGCGCAGAATTGCCTGATGCACGGCAAGATAATCCGAAGGGGAACCGATGTTGAACCATTTCCCGTCATTCAGCACCAACCCGCCAATCCGGCCGCCTTCCCGAATCCAATCCACCAGTGCCGGCACAAACGACATCTTCTGGCCGGCCGGAAGCCGGTCGAAAATCGCCGAGTTCCAGATCGCGACGTTCGCAAAATCGTGGGTCCCGGTGTGGCCGAGCTTTCGGGCGATGTCGATCACTCGGCCGTTTTGAAACGCGACGCCCGAGCTGAGGCTGGTATTCCGCAGGGCAAGTGTGACATCGTTCTCAGCCTGGAAATGTTCTTCGATCAACGCGCGAAGATTCAGATCGCTCAAAATATCGCCGCTGTAGGTGATGAACGTCTCATCATTGAGAAGAGGCTCGGCGTTTTTGATTCCGCCCCCGGTCTCCAGCAGCACCGGCTCGTGCACTAGCGAGACCGCACAGCCAGCGTATTCACCGATGCCAAACCGCTCGTTGAATCGATCGGCCAGTTTGTGGATGTTGATGACGAACGAGGAAACGCCTGCCGCAATCAAATGATCTAGGGCGAAGGTAATCAGCGGTTTCTGGAAGATCGGAATCAGCGGCTTGGGTGTGTCTTCGGTGAGCGGACGCAGCCGCGTTCCCAAGCCGGCGCCCAGAACAAATGCTTTTTTGATCAACATGCCGCTGAAGCGCTAATCGGCCGGGCTTGTCCTTCGTCGCTCATCAGCTAAAACATTCAACATGCCTGAGCAGACAGTATGGCGTGGCACATCCTCGCAATGGAAGAATGCGGGCGCATATTTCATTTGGGGACTGGCATCCGTTATCCTCATTTGCATCTCGGTCATTCTGTGGCGAGCCGCAACCGGTGGATTGGCCATGATCGTGCCATTTCTGCCATTGTTGCTGATCGTGCCTTTAGTCGCAGTGGTGTCACGATATCTGCAAACGAAAAGCCGAGTATTCGAACTCACCACGGAACGTTTGAAGGTAACGGAAGGAGTGTTCAGCAAGGTGACCGACACCCTTGAACTTTATCGGGTCAAAGATATCGAGACCCGTCAGCCATTTCTGCAGCGCATGGTCGGCGTCGAAAACGTCCAGCTCAACACCTCCGACGCATCGAATCCTTCGCTGCTTCTGGATGCGATTCCATGTACCGTTAGTCTGGCCGACCAGATCCGCAACCAGGTCGAGACGATGCGGCAGCAGAAACGCGTGCGCGAGATCGACATCGAATGACATCGGTTAGGCAAGCACCGCTGACCAATATGCCATATAGGTCTTATACGACTTATCCGGCCTAACATTAACCCAACCGCACTTCTGCAACGGCGTCTAATGCCGGGTCGCGCCCTCAAGTATTGCTACCCGCGGCCAAAACACCACTGAAAGAATCGTCATCCTGAGCATCTCTGATTGTGAAATCATTTCTACTGTCATTCTGAGCGCAACGCAGCGGAGCCGAAGAACGAAGGACCTCTCCTACCTCGCGTGACGCCGACTGCATCGGCCAGGTCCCTCGACTTCGCTCGGGATGACATAGCTATGCTCTGGCAGTTGTTACGAGTACGACGGCGTGTTCGTTGTCTTCAACAAGAAGCGGCGCCAGTTCACCCAACCGACCTAACGATGCAGGTACAGCGTCCGGGTACCGAAATCGATGATGCCGTGATGACGGTCCAGGATTTCAGCACCAAGCAAACCCACCACCGGCGGCGTGCCTTCGAGCAGGCCGTCGTGGATTAATCCCTCGAGGTCGATCACGCCCACTTCCCGCCCGACGATGTCGATGGAGCCAACCGACAGCTTCCGGATTCGGGCCACATCGACCCCGCGCTGCTTCAGGTTCACTGCCGCCGAACTGTACTGCGTTTGCCGGGTCGGGATCCGCATCGAACGAACAAATGGGCGGTGCAATAAGGTCGCGAACGCGCCGGTATCAACCATCAATCGCGCAGGGCGGTCGTTAATTGTGGCGTTCACGTAAAGATTGAAGCCTTCGCTGACCTGCATCGGTACCGCCTTGAACCCGCGGTAGTCGATACCCGGCGCGTGCCCGGGCAAGTCCGGATCGAGGTTCAGAACGAGCAGTTGCCGCTTACAATCCAGTACCGCTTTGGTCGGAAAAAGAATGTCGGCGCCCAGGATGCCGTCGATCTGCTGTTCTTCGACCATCCGCGCGGCCCGACTGGCACTGCCGAGGTTTACCACCACGACCGGCTCGTCCATCAGATTCAATCCGCCCAGCCGCAGATTTTTAACCATCGAGACGTTGTTGTACGCGCCGTTGATCTGAAGACGGCTCGGAAGCTTTGAAGCAGTCGGTAAACTGGTTAGGCGAAAATATTCGCGTCGATTCGAAGCGATGGCCGTAACCGGCGCCCCGCTGTCCACCCCGAGCCACGCCTGCTTCCCATTTATATAGGCACGGACGAGCAGGTGATTTTGCCTTGATCGCAGCAATGGCAACGCTTCGAATTCCGCCGTCCGACGCTGGACCGGGCCCCCCGGATGCGCGCCTGAGCTGACGGAACGGGCGGCGACGAAGCATGGCACCAGTGCCAGCAACACCGCTGCCGACGCCATTCGCAGGCCCCTGCGCATCGAAAACGCACCCTTGGCGATAATCACGGGCCCGAGGATAACACGCTTCGGGTAAGTCGAAAGGTTTGTTTGGGGTCGTTGCCCTGGAGGTGGAATTGCAGGGGCAGCCCGGGTCCGTCAGATGTAACCCCACTCTTTGGCATTGCACCGCATGGCCGACCAGTGGTTAATACTCGCCGGCTCCGACCGAGCCCAGGCTCGGAACCACCATGTCACAGGCAGACGAGACTAACGATACCAAGTTTATTCGCGGACTTGGCTTGCTGGATTCGACTATGCTGGTGGCCGGCTCAATGATCGGCTCCGGCGTGTTCATCGTCTCGTCGATTATTGCCCGCCAGGTCGGCTCGCCCGGATGGTTAATCGTTGTCTGGATTGTTACTGGCCTGCTGACTCTCACGGCTGCGCTGTCCTACGGCGAACTGGCAGCGATGATGCCGAAAGCCGGGGGTCAATACGTTTATCTGCGTGAAGCCTTCTCGCCGCTGTGGGGTTTTCTTTATGGCTGGACGCTCTTCCTCGTGATCCAGACCGGCACCATCGCGGCAGTAGCGGTTGGCTTCGCCCGTTATACCGGCGTGCTGATTCCGTGGGTGTCCGAGTCGAATTACTTCATCGCACCGATCCGATTTGGCGGCTACGCAATTTCGCTTTCCACTGCGCAAACTGTCGGACTGGCAATGATCGCGCTCCTGACGTTCATGAACACGCGCGGCCTCAAGCTTGGCAAGCTTGTCCAGAACGTGTTCACCACGGCGAAGACCGGCGCGTTGATTGCGCTGATTCTTCTTGGAATCATTGTCGGTCTCCGGTCCGGTGCGGGCAGCTCGAATTTCAGCGACTTCTGGAGTTTGCGCGGAGATTTGCAAGACGTGGGCAAGGGCCTCACCGCTGTCACCGCGTTCGGATTGTTCGTCGGAATTTGTGTGGCTCAAACCAATTCGCTTTTCTCGGCCGACGCATGGAACAACATCACGTTCACCGCCGGCGAAGTCATCAATCCGCGAAGGAATGTGCCGCTCTCGCTCGCGCTGGGAACCTTTTTGGTGATCGGCCTGTACTTGCTGGCCAACGTTGCGTATCTCGCGGCGCTTCCTTTCACCGCCATTCAGAACGCGCCCAGCGACCGAGTCGCATCCGAAACAGCTAATGTGATTTTCCCGGGTATCGGAGCCACGATCATGGCCGCGGCGATTATGGTTTCAACGTTCGGTTGCAACAACGGCCTTATCCTGGCCGGTGCGCGGGCCTACTACGCGATGGCTCGTGACGGACTGTTCTTCCGACGCGTCGGCGAATTGAACAAGCATCACGTCCCGGCCTGGGCACTGATTATCCAAGGCATTTGGGCCGCCGTTCTCGTTCTGCCGCGGACGGTGAAGACGGACGCGGCCGGCACTGTGACCGGCTACGGGAATCTTTACGGTAACCTGCTCGATTACGTCATTTCCGCCGCACTGATTTTCTACATCCTGACGATCATCGGAATTTTCGTGCTGCGAAAAAAACGCCCGGACGCCGAACGGCCCTACAAAGCATTTGGCTATCCGGTCGTGCCGGCCCTCTACATCGTCGGCGCGACCGTGATTCTGGTCGTTCTGTTCATGTATCAGACGGCGACGACCTGGCCGGGATTGTTGATCGTCCTTACCGGTTTTCCCGTTTATTTCCTTTGGAGAAAATCAAGCGTAGCCGAGACTCGTTAGGTAGAAACGGCTTCGTAAAATGTAACCGACACTGACAAGAAAGAGCGACGTCATGGGTAATTTATTCGCAACCAAACCACTCGAGAAGCTGATGGCAGAAGCGGCGGAAGTCGGCGAACACAGCCTCAAACGCTCCCTCGGACCGGTTAACCTCATCGCACTCGGCATCGGCGGTATCATCGGTGCCGGTCTGTTCGTGCGGACAGCCGCCGCTATCGCCGATCGCGCGGGTCCATCCGTCGTGCTGGCATTCATCGTCGCCGGAATCGGCTGCGCGTTTGCCGGTCTTTGTTATGCGGAATTCGCCTCGATGATCCCCGTCGCAGGCAGCGCCTACACCTATTCCTACGCAACGATGGGCGAATTGGTCGCGTGGATCATCGGCTGGGATCTCGTTCTCGAATACGCCGTCGCCGCGGCAACCGTCGCCATCGCCTGGAGCGAGTATGCCAATCTGGTCCTGCAATGGTTCGGTCTTCGCGTGCCGTACCAATGGATCCATTCGCCCTTTGAACATAATCCCGCGGGCCTACACGGGATCATCAACATTCCGGCAATCGTCATTCTGCTGCTGCTAACGATGCTGCTCATCCGCGGAACAAAGGAATCCGCGTTCGTTAACGGACTGATCGTGGTGCTGAAAGTCAGTATCGTCCTGGCGTTCATCGGAATTGGCTGGGGATTCATCAACCCGGCGAATCACACGCCGATGATCCCGCCAGCGACGACCTACGTGACGCCGCAAGGAATCACTCACGCCTACGGTGGCATCCTTGGCATCCTCGGCGCAGCCGGAGTCGTGTTTTTCGCCTACATCGGATTCGATGCTGTTTCGACCGCAGCCCAGGAAGCGAGAAATCCAAAACGAGATATGCCGATCGGAATTCTCGGTTCGCTCTTCTTTTGCACGATTCTTTACGTCCTGTTCTCCTACGTGCTCAGCGGTGTGGCGACGGTGGAGGACTTTCGGACCGCTGGGAAGGAAGCGTCGGTTGCGTTTGCGATCAGTAAATACATGATCGGTTATGAGTGGCTGGCAAAGTCAGTCACGGTTGCCATTCTGGCCGGTTTTTCCTCGGTCATTCTGGTGATGTTGTTAGGGCAATCCCGTGTCTTCTTCTCGATGAGCCGGGACGGGCTTGTTCCGGCCGTGTTCTCGGATGTGCACCCGCGCTACCGCACCCCGTGGAAATCGAACATGCTCTTTTTCGTGTTCACCGGTCTACTCGCCGGATTTGTTCCGGCGGATGTGACCGGTGAGATGACCAGTATCGGCACTCTGTTCGCATTCATCCTGGTCTGTATTGGTGTCTGGATCATGCGGGTTAAGCGGCCTGATCTGGAGCGAGGGTTCCGGGTTCCGGCTGCGCCGGTGGTGGCGATACTGGGTACCATCACCTGCGCCGCGATGATTTTCGGGCTCGGCTGGACAAATTGGATGCGGCTGATCGTCTGGTTGGTGATCGGCCTCGTGATCTACTTCTTTTATGGGAAGAAGCACAGCCGACTCGACGCCCCGCCACCGGAAATGCCTGAAGGCATCAGTCTACATCGTTAGGCGAAAAAATAGCTGACCTGTAGCGGCGGTCTTTCACCGTCGGTTCCTTAGCCTCTTGTTGGGGATCGTGCCGGATCGGCTACGATATGCCCAAGCTCCAGCTGCTGCCGCCGGCGTCTCCGCCAGCGCTGCTGCCGCCAGCGCCGCCCGCTGGACTGGTCCCACCAAATCCCAGCACCGCTTCCGCTCGTTTGCGCAACAACTCTTCTACCGAGCGATCATTAAAACTGCGCCGAGCCTTTTCCAGATCGTCCGTTGAAACATCCATGGCGCGCAAAATTTCGTGTTCTTCGGCGGTTAACGCCGACTCGTCGCGGGCTGACCCTGCTTTGTCCTGCAGCTGAGAAATCAATGTGGCCAGCGGGTTGCCGTTCCCGGAGCGAAACAGATCGATCATCCGCTGAAAGCTGAGGTGGAAAGGAACGGTTGCCAGGTCGACCTCGGCATTATCCGACGAAACGCTCGCAGGCATCGTCACCGGCTCCGATAACGCAACCGAATTCCAGGTATCGGCCGGATCATAAAACCCGAGCTCGACCTGGTAAGTTCCCTTCGGCTGAGACACCAGCAGGAAATGCGTGCCGAGCATCGGCTCGATTGCTTCTTCTATTTCGTCCGAGCCATCCTGCCGCTTTAACCGCAGATAAACCCGGCGGTCGGCAGGAGCGTTGCGAGCGAAAGTATCGGACCAATCGATGTTCCAGTAGGTGAAGATGGTTTGCGGATCCCGCGGAATCGCGAACAGGATCGGCGCCCCGTAATTACTCGGGAGCAGGCCATATTCAGGGGGAGCTGCGGCAGGTTTGGTGTCCGAAATCACCGGTCCGCCGGATATCCGAAATCCCGGGCGCCGCAGTTGCGTGTGTCTGCCAGGCTCCGAGTTTTCTCCGTTCATGTTAGTGCGGCTTACAAGTGGGTTAAAAGCAGCAAAACGCAAGGCGGAAAGTGGCCTGTGAACGTGACGTTTGGGTGACGCATTTTCCGCAACTCGGATCAGCCCAACGAATTCAATCTTGATTCCTATTGGTCACTGTGAGACTGCGGAGCAGCCAAAATGAAGCCGTGTGTGATTCTGAATCCCGCCGCTGGAGCAGCAAAGAACGCTGACGGAATTCGGAAACAGCTGGAGGCACTCAATCCGGTTGCCATTTACGCCACGAGCAAAGAAGGCCAGGCGGCAGGATTCGCCCGCAAAGCGATCCAACATCAATGCGATTACATTATTGCCGCCGGTGGTGACGGCACGCTCAACGAGGTGATCAACGGAATAGCGCGGTACGGCAGAGATGTCCGCATCGGTTTGTTGCCGTTAGGCACCGGGAATGATTTTGCCCGTTCGCTGAAACTTCCCGCAACCGTGGACGAGAACATCGCAATCCTGGACGCCGGGAAAACGAGGGATATCGATCTGGTGCGGGTCCGCAGCGATCGAATTCGATATTTTGTGAATGTATCCGCCGGCGGATTCAGCGGACTTGTGAACGAGAAGTTAACTGCAGAGATGAAGCGGACGTGGGGACCGCTCGCCTACGTGCGGAGCGCTGCGGCAGCTTTGCCTGAGCTGCATGCCTACAAGACGCAGGTGGAGCTGGCTGACGGAGAAAAACTCGAAGTGGATCTCTACAATATGATCGTCGCTAACGGCTCGTTTGTGGCGGGCGGGCTGCCCGTCGCACCGGATGCGAATCCGTCGGACGGCTTGCTGGACGTGATTATGATTCCGAAACGTTCCACGGTGGAAATGGTTTTGCTCGCCGCTCAAATCGTGCTCGGCAACCACCTCGGATCCGAATCCATTCTCTTCCGGCGAACCCAGCGGCTAAAAGTGCATTCGCGTCCTGGAATGTGGTTTAATGCCGACGGCGAACTGGTCGGCAATGAGCCGGCACGGTTTGAAATCATCCCGCGGGCATTGCGGTTCGTCGCTCCACCACAATGACGTCCAAAATTTTTGCGCTCGAGCAGTTGCGGGAACGGTCGTCGCATATCCGCGGCGCCGGCCGAAAGCTGGTCGCCACCAACGGGTGCTTCGATCTACTGCACGTCGGCCACGTCCGTTACCTTCAAGCGGCCAAAGCTCTCGGCGACGTTTTGCTGGTCGGCATCAATGGGGACGAATCGACACGCCAACTGAAAGGTCCAGGACGGCCGGTCAACAATGAGCGGGACCGCGCCGAAGTGATTGCAGCACTGGAATGCGTGGATCTGGTCAGCATTTTTCCAGAGGTGCGCGCGACTCGTTTTCTGGAGCTGGCCCACCCGAATGTCTACGTGAAAGGCGGCGACTATACCGTGGACAGTTTGAATGCGGATGAGCGTGACGTGTTGAAGCAGATGCACGCTGAAATCCGGATCATCCCTTTTGAACCAGGGTACTCCACATCCAGCGTGCTGAAGAAGCTGGAGCGCAGATCATGAAGAAGCTTCGGTTAGGCATACTCGGTTCCGGTAAAGGGTCCAATTGCCGGGCGATCCTCGAGCGTATTCGTGAAGGAACTCTCCACGCCGAACCAGCGGTGGCTAC
>JBJMXE010000111.1:0-8506 GCA_045809745.1 Chthoniobacterales bacterium
CGCCGAAGCCGAGAGTATCGCCACGGAGATTCTGGACGAGCGGTATGATCCGAATTGTGCGGAAGCCAAGGAGATGGTGGCTCATCTGCGGACGCCCGGCTATTACAACAAAACCATCGGTCCGAAGTTCATCGCCAAGGTTGAAGACGTGAAAAAGCTGCTGTCGGACGCGGACGGCTACTACAATTCAGGGCGGTACGATCTGGCATTCAAGAAATACGATCAGGTCCTGGCGCTCGATCCCTACAACCACGCCGCCCGACGAGGACAGGAGAAGATCGACAACACCAAATATCACTACGGTGAGGAAGCTTACAACGAGTCGAGGGCACGGCAGTTATGGCAGGTTGAGAAAGCCTGGGAGCAACCAATTAGGCAGTACGGCCAGAATGTCGGCCCACTGGCCGACGCGTTTCAGAAGGATGTCACCGGCACAGCCAAGATCAGCAACAAGCTGAACACGATCATCATTCCGCGCATTGAATTTCGGGATGCGAGCATTCGTGAGGCGATTGACTTCATCCGCCAACAAGCCGCGGCGAACGATCCGAGTCCGGAAGGACGCAAGGGGGTTGATATTGTTCTGCGTTTGACGCCGATCGGACAGATGGCTGCGCCATCCAACGCGGTGCAGCCGATTTCAGCTCTTCCCCCGGCGGTCAGCAGTGCTCCGGCTGGAGCGAACGGCGATCTGGTTCCGCCGCCCGCAGCCACGACCCCGATTCCCGCCGCGCCGATCGTTCAGCCCGCGATCGTGGCAGCGCCGGCAATAGCGCCGTCCGACGCGCGCATCACGATCACCTTGAATCAGATCCCGTTAGCCGAAGCTCTTCGCTACATCGCGAGCCAAGCGGGTCTGAAGGTCAAAGTGGAGCCGTACGCCGTAACCATCATCCCGATTAGTGAGCAGACGCAGGATCTCATTACCAAAGAATACAAGGTGCCCCCAGGATTCCTCACCGCGTCGCTCAACGCTGCCGTCTCGAGTTTGAACGCGCCTGCCAAAGCGGTCGGCGGTGGTGGCACAGCCAAGGACACCGTTGAATCGACCGGCGGTCGTCAGTTGGTGAATCGCGAGACTGCCAAGGATTTTCTGGAAAGCCAGGGCGTGTCATTCGAAATCAAAGGCGCCGGCGCGCAGTTTTTGCCGCAATCAAGCAGGCTGGTGGTGCGTAATACGCCGGATCAATTGGAGCTGGTCGATGCGATTGTGGAACAGGCGAGCGTCGCCGGTCCGAAACAAGTGGAAATCGAATCCAAGTTCATCGAGATCACGCAGAACAATCTCAAAGAGCTCGGGTTCGACTGGTTGTTAGGCAAATTCAATATTGGCAGCAGCGGCACGGCTGGCTCTGGCGGAACCTCGGGAACGGGTCCGGCTGTGAGTCAGTCTAATTTTCCTTTTCCGGTTGCAGGCCAGGATCCGGTGACCGCTGGTAACCGCAGCGGCAATCTCGCGATCAGCGCTAACGCCATCGACGCACTGCTCTTTCCGACAATGGGCGCAAGTGCACTGGCGCCGGCAATTTTTGGATTAGCCGGTACGATGACTGATCCGCAATTCCAGGTAGTCGTCCGCGCATTGAACCAGAAGAAAGGCGTAGACCTTCTTTCCGCGCCGCGACTGACAACAAAAAGCGGTCAACGCGCGGTCATTGAAATTGTTCGGGAATTTCGTTACCCGACGCAGTTCCAGCCGCCCCAAATCCCGCAGACGGTCGGAAGCACTAACGGAACAGGCGGCGGCGCGGCGGCGATTCCTGTAACACCCACTACCCCGACAGCGTTCGAGACGAGAAACACTGGTGTTACGCTCGAAGTGGAACCGGTGGTCGGTCCTGACGGTATCACGATCGATCTCAACCTCGTTCCGCAGGTGGTCGAATTCGAAGGCTTCATCAACTACGGCAGCCCAATTTTAGCTCCGCCCTCGAGTAATACGTTTGTGAATTTAATCACTGGCGGGCTCATCACGAATACCACTCCTGCGTCCGTGATTACGCCGAACGTCATCAATCAGCCGATCTTTAGTTCACGCAAGGTTACAACCAGCGTGAGTGTATGGGACGGCCAGACGGTGGTGTTAGGTGGATTGATTCGTGAAGATGTGCAGAAAACCGAAGATAAAACGCCGATCATCGGCGACATCCCGATTGTTGGGCGTCTATTCCGAACCAATGTCGATCAGCACATTAAACGCAACCTGATCATTTTCGTCACTGCGCGTCTGGTCAATCCAGCAGGCCAGCCGGTCAATGTCGCCGAAGAAGAAGAAGAGAAAGAAGAACTGATTCAGCCTCCGACGTTGCCGGAAGTGCCGATGTACAAGAAGTAAGAACGAAACAACCCGGGAACCTGTTGCAAACGATGAAAACAATCCTACGTCTTCTAATTTGTGCTCTGCTGATTTGTGGTGTCGCTGCGCCGTCGTTTGCCAAGGCGAAGAAAAAAGCCACTCCGGCACCGCAGCATGAGACGGTGATTTCTGCCGTCACCGCGACCAGCGTCACGGTAACCGACGAAAAAGCTTCAAAGACAGTGAACGTCTCGCCATTGACCGAAGTGATAATTAACGGCCAAAAGGGCGCGCTCGCTGATCTGAAGCCCGGTATGGCAGTTAGCCTGGTGCTCTCCGGGCCGACCCAGGCGAGTCGGATCACTGCCACTTCGAAGTAAGGGCGGCGCGATAAGAAGTGGCATCGGCCGCTGGCCGATGTTTATAAGGTCCATCGGCTGGAAGCCGATGCCATTTGTCGCGGCATTATTTCCCCGCGCAAAGGTACGCCTGCCTGCGAAATATTTGCTGTTATGCCAACGGGAAAGAAGACCACCAGACGAAAGAGCAGCAGCCGGAAGACCAGTAAAAGAACCGTTATCGAACCACACAAGAGCGATCGCCGTTATTTGCGGCGCAACAAAAAAGGGCAGTTCAAGCAGGAAGTGAATGTCGGCCGCTCGTTAGCTGCGGATCGGCGAAGGAAGGCTAAAACCAAGGCTAAACCGGGCCAGGGCGATCGCGGTGACGTGAAACGGTAGGGTGAGTAGTCGGTCGGTCGATCGTTCGATACAACGCGAGTGGACCTCCGGTTGCCAGTCTGCGTGCGGGAGTGAAGAGTGGGACGAGACAAGCTCCTCCCTCCGTTTGGTAGCGGCGGTTCACCGAACCGCCATGTTAGGAAGGAATAGAAATCTTATGAACAAACCTGCTTTGGCCGCATTCTCCATCGCCGTTCTCGCGTTTGCTGCGCGACTAACGATGGCGAGCAATTCGGATCTGGATATTCACTGCACACCAAAAAAGGCCGATGAATCCGTCAAGAAAGCTTCTGACGGCGGCGCTAACACGACCAAGGAGCATTGGCATTATGAGGTAACGGTCGAGAACAGAACGTTCAAAGAGATCGACAATCTGGAGGTGAAGTACGCGATCTTTTACAAACAAGAAAAACTGGGCGTGAAGGCCGCACCCACCGCGCAGCATCAAAATGGCAGCTTCACGATTGCGGCACTGAAGCCCCATGAAAAAAAGTCGTTCACGACGGACGCGATCGAGCTCGCCAAGTCGAACCTGGTCGGAAACTGGATCTACAGCTCTGGTGCCAAGCCCAATGCGCAGGACACTTTGGTGGGGCTGGCCTTGCGAGTCAGCCAAAACGGGCAGCAATTCGCCGACTACGCGAATCCGTCAACCCTGGGGAAAGAGAAATGGGATTAGCTCGAGTCTGCGCACGCGCGCGGCAGCTCCACGCCGTCAATTTGATCACGCTCCCGCCGGCGAATGCACTGTTCAACAACACTGCTGAAGCAGTCATGTTGCAAAACAGCCGGTGGGCATCCCTGATGACCGTCTGACTGTATAAAGCCGTTCCGATGAACGGCGTCCCATTTGTTTGTTGCAGCTGTTGTGCAGCGGCCTCATCGCGCCGATTCTGTCGGTGCGCCTGAATGAGTGAGCCGACTGCCATTCGTAGCCTCGGAGAAATTGCGCTCCGGGTGAATAATCTTCCGGTAATGAAGCGATTTTACGGCGAGGTCTTACGGCTTCCGACGTTAGGCGAATTTCCTAATGCTGTTTTTTTTAATGTCGGTGAAAGCTACGGCGGTCATACCCAAGTTATCGCTTTGTTCGATCGTTCGGTGGAAGTCAGCCAGAGGGGTAGCACTGTAGATCACATCGCGTTCGCGATCGCGCTGGACGAATTCGAGCGGGAAAAGAGCCGCCTGGAATTGCTCGGGTTATCGGTTGAATTGGCTACTCACAAATGGGTGAAATGGCGGTCGTTGTACCTGCGGGATCCGGAGGGTAATCAGGTTGAACTGGTTTGTTACGACCCGGCCGTCGTTTAGCACGAAGCACCGGTGACAATGCGGCGTTGTCGTTATGAAGATTGAGATCCTGCTGGTGCCCTACGACTCTGGGCGACGCGGAGAGCGGATGGGAGCCGGACCGGAAGCGCTGGTTGGCGCCGGACTGGTGCAGCAGTTACAGCGAGCGGGCCACGAAATTCGGTGTCGAATACTTGAGCTCTCCTCCGAAAGCTTGCTGGGTGAGTTCCAGGCGGCGTTGGAAATCGATCGTCTGGTTTCTGATGCTGTTCGCGAGGGGCGCGAGTCGAATTGGTTTCCGCTGGTCGTCGCCGGAAATTGCGGCGCCACTTTGGGCGTAGTCGCCGCTCTCGGTCCGGCAACGCGAGTGATCTGGGCGGACGCACACGGTGACTTCAACACACCGGACACGAGTATCAGTGGCTTTCTTGATGGTATGAGTCTGGCCAGGCTGACGGGCCGGTGTTGGGGGCCGGCGACGCAAACGATTCCGGGATTCGTTCCAGTGAAGGAAGGTGATGTCTGGTTGATCGGTGCGCGCGATGTGGATCCCATGGAAGAAGAGGCCTTGGCGAGTTCGGATGTTTGTCGAATTAGCGCGCCCGACTTTAATCCCACCGCATTCGCAAAAGTGGTCAGCAGCCATGCAGCATCGGATTGCCTGCATCTTCACCTCGATCTCGACGTTTTGGACCCAGCAGTCGGATACGCGAACGGCTTTGCAGCGGCCGGTGGATTAACCGCAGCTCAGCTAACCGATTTCTGCAGTACGCTGGCGAAGACAAGAATGCCCGACTCGTTAACGATCTCCTCGTACGATCCAAAAGCAGACGCCGCTGGCAACATCAGCCGTGTTGCAGTGGAAACTGCCTGCGCTCTGTTCGGCGGCCACTGATTGCATTTCACCTTTAGCCAAAAATGTGACGGAGTGTCCGCGCGCGCGTATACATAGCCATGAACGCGATGGAGCTGAAAGCCCTACAGGCACCGCTGAAAGACCAGTACAGGGCACGACCCGAAACAGCGATTGTCACGCTGAAGGCTGAAGGACGAGTCGGGGAAGGCGTTACCTGCAACGTGGAAACCGGCAAGGCGTTGGTCGAGGCTGGATTACATTCCGCGACCGGTGGCAGCGGAATGAGCGCGTGTTCAGGAGATATGCTGCTTCAGGCGCTGGTGGCGTGTGCCGGCGTGACGTTAGGCGCGGTAGCGACCGCTCTCGGAATTGCATTGCGTGACGGCAGTATTCGGGCAGAAGGTGACCTCGATTTTCGCGGCACGCTCGGAGTATCGAAAGAGGTGCCGGTCGGTTTCCGCAGCATTCGACTGCATTTTGATCTCGATACGGACGCGGAGCAGGAGCAGATCGCGAATTTGCTGCGACTGACTGAACGTTACTGCGTTGTCTACCAAACGCTCCGTCAGCCGGCACCCATCGAGCTGACGCATTCGCCTTAGTGCGCCACCGTCCTGCGCGTGGCACTGACTTCGCGGATCTCGCCCAGGGTAGACTACTGAGTTAAGCTGCGGCATATTGCGAACATGCCGTTCTACTTGGATATCCACGAGGTGCACGGCGCGACGCCGGAGGAGGTCGGCAAAGCTCATAAATGCGACCTCGCGACGCAGGAGAAGTACGGGGTCAAATACGGGAAATACTGGTTCAACCAGGATTCCGGAAAAATCTTCTGCTTATGTGAGGCCCCCAACGAGGCAGCGGCGATTCAGGTCCACCGGGAAGCGCACGGTATGTTGGCCGACAGGTTAATCGAAGTGCAGCCGGAACTCGTCGAAGGTTTTCTCGGGGCCACGGATACGAACTCGGTGGGAGCGGCGCTTCTACCTGGTGGTGGCAGCGATGCGCGGGATCCGGGAATCAGGACCGTACTTTTTACCGATATCGTCGACTCAACGTCCCTGACTCAGCAGCTCGGCGACGATCGGGCAATGGAGCTTCTTCATGCCCACGACAGCATCGTGCGGGATGCCCTTTCGTCGTGTAACGGGCGCGAAGTGAAACATACCGGCGACGGGATCATGGCATCTTTTTTGTCGGCAGCTTCGGCGGTGCGTTGCGCGGCAAAGATTCAGCGGGATCTGGCCCAGCGGCAATCGAGTGAGCTGCCGATCAAGGTAAGGATCGGTGGCGCGGCCGGTGAGCCGGTGGAACGGGACAAGGATATCTTCGGATCAACCGTGCAGTTGGCGGCGCGGCTTTGCTCGCATGCCCAGCCTGATCAGATTCTGGTATCAAATGTGGTGGCCGAGCTATGCATCGGCAAGGGCCTTCACTTTCATCCGTTAGGCGAAGTGACGCTAAAAGGATTCGATCGCGCGGTTCAGGTGCATGCGGTGCACTGGCCGGAACACGCTCCCTGCTGAAGCGAAGCGCCATTTCGTTGTTAGATCGGCGACTAGCCGCACTGCGTTGTAGCCGCATTGCGGCGTCATTCTGAGCGGACCCGCAGAGCGAAGGATCTCCCTGCTCGCGTGACGTGCACCGCGCAGCCGAGGTCGGCGCTCCAATCCGTCCCGAACCTGTTAGCATTTCTGCTGGTGTTTTTCCAGAATTACCAACGCGATTCCGCCGAGGACTGCTACAGCGGAAATGAAAAAGCGAATAGTGATGGGTTCGCTGAGAAGGAGAATCCCGCCGATGGCAGCGAGGACTGGTGCGCTTAATTGGACGGTGGCCGCCGTCGTGGACGTGAGTCCGGGCAGCGCCGCATACCAGATTATGTAACCGAGCCCAGACGTAATTGCACCGGAGAGGATGGCGTAGCCGGCGCCGGTCAGATCCACGTGCGCTTGCCGCAAGAATGCGACGCTGAGAAGCAAGGTCACGGGAACGGCACGCACGAAATTGCCAGCCGTTGCCGATGTGGCATCGCCTGAAGTTCTGCCTCGCACTGAATAGATGCCCCAGGCGAATCCGGCGCTGAGCATCAATAAGGAACCGGCGATCGAAGGAGCAGATAGCCCCGGCAATAGAAGGAGAACAAGGCCGGCCGATGCAATAAGGAAGCCCAGCCACTGTCGAGAGCTCAATCGTTCGCCGGCGCAGAATCCCCAGACGATCATCGTTGCCTGAACCGCAGCGAACAGCAACAGCGCACCGGTTGCGGCAGGTAGGGTGTTATAGGCAAAGGAGAACAGAGCGACGTAAGCGAATAGCGCTGCCGCCGATAACCAGCTGCCAGTCAGGGATGAGTGCCGGTTGCGGATGGAGAGGATAAGGCATAAGGCGACAGCTCCGGAAACGATTCGAATTGAACTGAAGCTGGCGGCATCGATGGTCAGCCGCCGGAGGGCCGCACGGCACAACAGCGAGTTCGCCGCGAACGCGATCATCGCAATCGCCGTTAGGCCAAGTGTTCGACGAAACTTCACAGGCTGAATGCCGCGCGGTTAGTGCCGTGCCCGCCAGAGCAGATCAACGAGTTTCATGCCACCGCCGACTGCGAGTAGCCCGAAGAGAACGCTGAGCACAACGTAGCCAATCGCCACCGCGAAGAGGCCGCGACGAAGAAGAAAAACTGTTTCGTAACCCAAAGCTGAAAACGTGGTAAATCCGCCGAGCACACCGGTAAACAAAAGCAAACGCAACGAGGGCGACATGAGGTCGTGGTATTCAGCGAGACCCGCCAGCAGGCCGATAATGAGGCAGCCGAGCACATTCACCGAGAAAGTGCTTGCTGGAAAATTCCATCCCTGCGAGTGATGAAGAACAACGCCGCCGAGTTTGAACCTGGCCAGCGAACCAAGGGCGCCGCCGAAGGCGACGATTAACGATTGTTTCAACGCGAGCATAAGACCTCCCAAGTTACAGGAGTCATCAGCTAACGAGCGGTTTTCCTTAGGCCAAGGAAGGCAAACTCCATTGCCAGCGATGAAATGGTAGCAGGGACATTGCGGGTTAACAATCGAAAGCATTTTGGCGAACGTTCGGTATGGGAACCACTTTTAATATCTGTACAAAGCGCTGTCATCCTGAGCGCAGTCGAAGGACCTCTCCTACTTGAGTGACGTATGCCGCATTTGACAGGTCGGCGCTCCGCCCAGGTCCCGATCCCGATTCGCTCGGGATGACATAGCATGGGTCCGCGATATTATCCGATTCATTGCCAACCGCTGTAAGCACGAGCAACAACACTGCTCGTATGCTTCACTCGAAATTTGC
>JBJMXE010000112.1:0-44059 GCA_045809745.1 Chthoniobacterales bacterium
AAGCCGCCAAGGAAAGGAGTCGGACGATCATCCGCCGGGCCGCGAACGCGAATCTTTCCAAGCCGGCGGCGGAAGCACGACGCGATGCTCGTGCTCAATATGTCGGTATTCAACTTCACCGACGGATGGAATCGGACCTTTAATAAACTTCACGAAAACGTAACGTGACCAAACCCGGCGAGGCTACCATGATGCGTTCAGCGATTTCGCCATGGGCGGCACGTCTCGGCCGAAACTGAACCCGAAGGAGCTAGTCGATCGCGATGACGACTTTCCCGCGGGCGTGCCCCTGCTCCAGGTAGCCGATTGCCGCGACAATTTCGTCCAGCTTAAAGGTACGATCGATCACTGACTTCAGCTTGCCCGATTGCATCATGTCGGCCAGCAGGGTCAGGTCTTTCTTGTTCAGATCAGCCACAAAAAACCCGATCTTCTGTTTTGAGAAGAGCGATGACAGGTAGCCTTTCAATGGACGATCCATTGGGGCAATGAGCCCTTGATCGTTAGGTCCGCCGCCACCTACCAGCACGCAGCGGCCAACTGATGTGAGCACGCTTCTGATTCCCGATAACGGCTGGTTGCCTACATTATCGAGAATCACGTCATACCGTTCCGAACTCTTGGTGAAATCTTGTTTGGTGTAATCGATGACCTGATCCGCACCGAGCGATCGAACCATCTCCACATTTCGTCCGCTGCATACCCCGGTCACACTGGCCCCTAGCGCTTTGGCAATCTGCACCGCAAATGTGCCAACCCCGCCGGACGCACCATTGATGAGAACGTTCTGTCCAGCTTGCAGCTTTCCTTTGTCGCGCAGCGCCTGTAGAGCAGTCACGGCTGCGATCGGTATGGCGGCAGCCTGCTCAAATGTGGCGTCAGCCGGCTTCAACACCACAGCCCGATCAGCCCGGGCGCAGACGTATTGCGCAAACGTGCCACTCTTTCCCCCGAACACCTCATCACCGGGTTTGAATTCGGTCACGTTTTTGCCGACCGCTTCCACCGTGCCGGCGTAATCGGTGCCCAGCAGCGTTGACTTCGGTTTCCGCATCCCCATCGCCAAGGCGCGCGCGACGTATGGAGTACCTCTGACAAAATGCCAATCAAGCGGATTCACGGACGCTGCATGAATTTTGACCATGATCTGGTCGTCATTCGGGACCGGCTTGGCGACATCCTCCACGTGCAACACTTCGGGCGGACCGTAGTCGCAATATACGGCGGCCTTCATCATCTCCGCTCCTGCCTCAGGTTTGCGACCGCAGTCGTTAGTCGAACTCCAATAGGCGATCTCGAACAGGACAAATAGCGCGACCACGATCAGGGCGACGCTCCATTTCAATATTCGTTTTATTTTCATGAGAGTTGGTTTGGTACGATTCGGTTCGGTTTTACTCGATTTTGATAACGACCTTTCCGCGAGCGTGTCCTTCCTCCAAATATTGGAGCGCTTCTGCCGTCTCGCTCATCGAGTACTGGCGATCGATGACCGGCGTGACTTTTCCCTGCTGCATGAGACCGCGCAGAATGGTTAGGTCTGAGTTGAGAATCCTGGCGATGAACATTTTGAACTTCTGACGGATAAACGGAGACACGAGCAACGCCTTCAGATTACCAGCCAGGCGCGCCCATTGGCCCTCGTGTTTGCCGGCGCTACCCATCCCGACCAGGACACAAATCCCATTCGGGCTGAGCACCCGCCTGCGCTCCGCAATGGTATGGTTTCCCACGTTGTCGAAGATGACATCGTAATGCTGATCGCCGCGGGTAAAATCCTCTTTCGCATAGTCAATCACGTGTTCGGCGCCGATCGATCGCGCGGTTTCCAGGTTACGCGCACTGCAGACCGCAGTTACTTCTCCTCCTAACGCCTTTGCTATCTGCACGGCGAAGGTACCCACCCCTCCGGACGCACCGTTGATCAGGACCTTCTGTCCGTCCTGAATCTTTCCCTCGCTGCGAAGACCCTGTAAGGCGGTAAGTCCGGCGACGGCGACGGAACCCGCCTGCTCGAACGAGACGTTATCCGGCTTTGTGACAAAGGCTCGCTCCGGAGCGCACACGTACTGAGCGATAGCCCCGTTGGCTGCGCCGAAAACTTCGTCGCCCGGTTTGAATTGAGTAATGTCCTTACCCACGGCTTCTACCGTGCCAGCGCAATCGATTCCGAAGCGGGTATCCTTTGGCTTACGCAACCCGGTAAGACCGCGCATCGGTACAAAGCCACGAAGCAAGTGCCCGTCAGCCGCATTCAGTGATGCGGCGCGGACCTTGATGAGGATTTGATTATCGCTTGGACTGGGCTTCTCCACATTTCTCAACGCCAGGATACCGTATTCACATTTTCGAATGGCCTTCATCGGATGAGCCGGGACGGCGGCGTCACGCTGACAGTCGTTAGTCGACTTCCAATAAGCGACGAATAGGAAGACGCCGCCTGCGACGATCACCACCAACAGGGCGGTGCCGATCCATTTTGAGATCTTCCTAACGGTCTTCATTCAACCGTGATGGCGATCTTCCCCTGGACGTGGCCGGTCTCGAGATATTTGTAGGCAGCCGCGGTTTCAGTAAGCGGATAGGTCTTGGTAAGCGCAGGCATCATCTTCCTGCTCTCCGTCAAGTCGCGCAGAACTCCGAGGTCCTTCTTGTTAATGTCGACGCCAAAGGCGACAAACTTCTCGTTCCCAAATTTCGAACGAAAGGACGCTGCGAATGCACCTGCCATATTGGACAAGGTGTCTTTGTGCATTCCCGACCCGCCGACTCCGGCCAACACGCAGATACCGCCGGCCTTGAGGATGCGACGGCGTTCGGCAAAAGAACGGTTGTTGACCAGATCGTAGATCACGTCGTAACGCTGGTCGCTTTTCGTGAAGTCTTCTTTGGTAGAGTCGATGACGTGATCGGCTCCGATGGATCGAACCAGCTCCACGTTTCTGGTGCTGCAAACGCCGGTTACTTCCGCGCCAAAAGCTTTGGCGATCTGAACCGCAAACATCCCCACCCCGCCGGACGCGCCATTGATCAGGACCTTTTGTCCTGCTTTCACCCGCCCGGTGTCCCGGAGCCCCTGTAGCGATACCAGCGCGGTAGGAATCGACGCGGCTTGCTCGAAGTTAACGTTTGCCGGCTTCGAAGCGATCGCTCCGGTTTGCCTGACACAGATATATTGGGCGAGACAGCCGGCCCTTACCCCGAAGACTTCGTCGCCCGGCTTGAACTCAGTCACATTCCTGCCGACACGTTCAATCGTCCCGGAAAAATCAGATCCCGGGCAGGTATTTTTCGGTTTGCGAAGGCCAAAGATAAGCCTGCCGATACCGCCTTCCAGCATGCCGCCGTCGTAAAACCGGAGGGAAACGGCGTGGACCCGGACGAGAACCTGGTTGTCGTTAGGAACCGGCTTTTCAACTTGTTCGACTTTCAGAACGTCATCAGGCGCGCCGTATTCGCAATACCTGATTGCCTTCATGCGCTCTGCTTCGACCGGAATGCTCCGGTTGCAGTCGTTAGTCGAGCTCCAGTATGCGAACTGGAACCAGGCGAAGAGCGCGACGAGAACCGCGAGTACCGTCCATTTCAGAACGCTTTTCCCAATCGGACGAGAATTGATCGGAGTGGAGGCCGGCTTTTTCAATTCATTGACTCGACTCGTTAGGATCCGTGCCAGGCGATTTTTGCGATCCCAGTCCCTTGACCAGCAACCAGACGCTCGTTGCCAGCTCGAACAGAGCCATTGGCGAATCAAACCAGTAGGGATTCACCGGCTTCGCGAAACCCGGGAACACTAAATAGGCGAACGCGCAGAAGACGCACCAGCCCGAACCGATTAGGCCGAACCAGGCCAGAGGTCGCGGGATATAACGCGATCTGAGCCAGAGATAACTTGAAACCGTCGCCGCCAGGGCAAAGAACGGCAGGCCGACGTAATAATCGTCAAACGTTCCGGCGAGATACGTTCTGGCCAGGGCTTGCAACCGATTGGGTTCGATCACTTGCAAGTAGCTGGCGCTTCCAATCAGGCGCAGGGCTCCGAGCAAATTGAGGGTTGCCAGAAGCCACAACAAAGCGAAGAGCAGACGGAACAGAGCTCCGACCAGGGCCAGGAGCTGGTGGACCGGTCGCAGGATGACGTACAGCGCTGCGACCAGAACAACAACGCTTACGCCATACGCGAGGAAACCGACGACGACCGCCCGGAACTGGGTCTGATGGGCAAGGATGTTCCTGGCCGTGTCGGCCGCGTTCCCGCGAACAATCAAGGGGTTGAGCAACACATAGTTCGCGACCACCACGACGATCATCGCGAGCAGACAACTGACACCGGCAATGGGCGCAGCGGCACGTTGCTGCGGTGATATCACCGTCGCGGGCATGGTGGTTAGGCCGCTGCTCATTAGTGACCCAAACGGCGCGCTGGGCACCCGGCGTCGGATGTCGGTTGTTTCTTCATTCGCTAGACCTCGCTATCTCCCAACCAATTTGTAATCGCTGTAAGTGGCCACCGTATGAGCCTTTCCTTCTTTCCCCATTCCAGATCCCGTCATGTCGGAGATTTGCTCGATCACCAGCGGTTTGCCTTCAGGCCCTATCCGGTAACGAGCAGTCGACTCGTATTGTTGCAGTTTCATCACCAGTTTCAGGCGCATCGGCTTCAGGGTGATTCGGACCTTCTCAACAAAGGGAGTCTCTGCCGTTTCGTTCACCGATGCGTCGGCCGTGGCATTCTGCGATACATCGGTATCGAACAGCCTAACCGTCCCTTGGGGGAGAGCCGCGAAATGGAAAACCGTTCGACCGGCATCGGATGACACGGTGGCCGGCGAGCCGAAATAGCCGCCGAGACGCGCATATCCGGGAACGACGCGACGTTTCGCCGATTCTTTCCGAAATTCGCTCAAGGCGTCGGCGGTGGGCGGCGCGCCGTCAACGGAGAGAAGTATCCAATGCTGATCAGCGGGTTTCGTCGGGTCGAACTTTTCGACCGTAACTTTCTTTTCCGTTTTTCCGGACGACGTCTGCTCGGTTCGAATGGTTCGAGTAAACGCATAATCATCCGGGCGCATACTTTGCGCCTGGGCCAGGATGCGCTGCTGGAGATCGTTAGGATCGGGCTGAGCCGCAGCAGGAAACGAAAACCCCAGCCACAGCAGCACAGGCACCCAGGACAGTAGACGGCTTAGCTGATACCAACTGGGCGCTTCCCTGAATTCGGTCGTGATCATTGATGAGGCACTTCTTTCGCGTCGACGCGAGTAAACTTGTCTTCACAGAAAAGCTTCCACTCTCCGTTTTCGCTCTGCCGAATGGTCGATGTCCAGGTGTTCGATTGCGGATCGAACGCGTAACGATTTGTCAGGGGGCCGTCGTGAAATGTGAAACTGAATTCCAGAGCATCGGATTTTTCGTCACGTTGAGCGAAACCATCGGTGGAATAGGACCCGCCGAAAACGTCGCTCCAATGTGCGATGTAACGCTTGGCGGTGCTGTCGTACCCAATCAGAATAATGGCTTCGTAATGAGGAGGGGTCGCGATATCGCGATAGTGAAGTTCGACGAAGTGATGCTGCAATACCCACTCAGCGTGCACGGTGTTGCTGGATTTCCGGCCACTCTGGAACGTCCGATCCACCTTCCAATCGCCAATTAATTTCTCGAGAAGCGGATCGTTCAACTGTTTATCGGGACCAGGACCTTCTGCGCGGATCGAGCCGGCGAAGAATCCGAATACAATGGCGAGGGCGAACCAACTGTGAATGCGTTTCCAGTTCATCGGTTAGGCGAATGACTGTGATTCGAACGCCCTGGTAGCCCGGGCCTGCTCTTTCCATCGTTCAGCGTCCACCGCGAACACGAGGAGCCACAACCCCAGCAAGAGCTCACCGACGCCAAGAGCGAGGTTGTAGGGGTAAAGATAGTTGGCGAGCGGAGGCCAGAGGTAAGTCGAGTAACCCACACCTGCAATCGCCAACAAGATGCCTAAAATCCGGGGAAGGAACGTAGACTTATAGATCGCGTAGCCACCCAGTATGCAGCAGAATCCGAAGAAGGTGAGGTAGAGGTTGGACGCTTGCCCGTTCCATTTAAGGAACATCAGCGCGAGAGAGTGGAGTTGATCATTGTTGAAGGCGCCAAAATCCTTCCCGCCTTTCAAAACCGTCAGGACGGGAAGTTCAAAGAGAATGCTGGCAGCCTGAAGGGCGACAGCCACCAGACCAAAGAAGGCTATCAGTAAGGCGACGGTTTTGCCGACCGGCCTAAACAAAACATAATTCAGAACCGTCCGGGCTACGTTGAACACCACCGCGAGGAGGCTAAGCGCCAGGCTGAAACGGAACAGCGACTCGTTTGCCAGGATGTTAGCCGCGGTGGCTGTAGCGTCCGTGGAGACCACAAGCCTGCCCGGAATTCGCAACTGACCCCAGACATGGGCCTGGCCCTCAAGGGCCGCGAGGACAAAGACCGCTCTGGCCAGGAAGCGGGGCGACATCTCTCGAGTCTTTTTCACCCCTGCGTCCTCTCGAAGATGGGTATCGATCTCATCTGGGGTTTTCAACGCGGAAGCGGAATGCCTGACATGACAAACTTTCTATGCGGCCATCGGTTCCCGCGGCGAAATCGGCAACTCTCCCCGATCGGCAGGCGGCCGTGCGCCTTTGATCAGTAACCAGAGCATGATCGCGAGCTCACCAAACAAGACCGGCTGTGCCCACCGGAAGGCGGCGCTGTAAAAGGCTGGTGCGAACTGCGCGATCAGACTCAGCACCACATAACCAAAACAGTTGATGATTAGCCAAACGCCGATGAACCGCGGCAGAAACCCGGAACGAAAGACCAGCAACCCAAATGGAAAAAGCCATACGCCCCAAAATAGCTCGTTGATGAAAACTCCCTGGCTTTGCAGGCGGATGAACAAATAGCCGAGTGCCTCCCGATGCGGCTTGTCGAACACCGAAAGGAACTTTTCGCCGCGAAAGAGAATCAGAGCAGCGACGTTGTTCAGGGTGTTGAGAAATCCGACGGTGGATGACACCACCACCAATACCAGCATCAAGATGGCCCAAATGTTATTGACGCTGCTCAGCAAGCGGTAAAGGGCGACGCCGAGACAAATAAAGATTACGGCCGAAACAAGATCGCCCAGGATGGCGAGACGAAACATCGTCTCATGCGTCACGATATTGCTCGCGGTTGCAGCGGCATCACCGCGGACGATGAGCTTGCTGGGAATGTACAAAAGCGTGAATGGCGCAGTGAATACCATTGATAAATATAAGGCGCCGGCGATGCGCGCGGCTTTGACTGTCGGATGCATCATTTGCTCCTCCTGATTCTGCTCATGCTCATGATCGTGATCATAAGCCTGCTCGTTAGGGTTTTCTTAGTCACTTAGAGTGGTCCGTTGTACCGGCGCATTCGGATCGCAGCGCCTATCAACACCGCTGCCACTACAAGTCCGATCCATAGCCCGGGACTCGCCAGGTAACTCAGCGGTGTCAGTTGCGCTAAAGAATCGATGCACGGTTGCTTTTGGCCCCGGAAATCGAACGCTTGTGGAGCAAATCCGGTTAGACGGTGATTAATGAACTTTGCCAGATAAGAAGTCCCGAACGTGAGCCGCTCAAAGATTTGCACCACAATCAGCGGCAACACCGCCCACAGAAATGGGGCCCGGCGAACCGATGCCGAAACCAGAAACAGCCAGCCGTAAATCGGCGCATGCCAGAGCGCAATTGCGATGAGCCCGTAGAACAGGACAAGCCACCCAAATGGTAACGAAAAGTGAGCCCAGGTCGTGGCCGGACTAACCCCATGCGCCGCCAGCACCACGCTGCTCATCAGCAGCATCGCCAACTGAACAATCATGACGAGCACGAACCCGATCACCGGCAGAATGGCAAGCGGTACTACCAGTTTCGATAACACGGTCGTTAGGTCTGAAACCGGCAAAGACTTCCAGAACAGGACACTTCGATCGCGGCGCTCGCCGTGTAAGGCGTCGAGCGCATAGAAAATCCCCACGATGAATATGGTGAAGATCATCATCATCGCCGCGACATCGTAAGTTTGCGCGATGGCCTGCCGCTGCTTCTCCGGATCGAGGAGCAGCAACGCGCGTCTACGGTCGGCCATGCCGTGGGTGCTCAGGGCAAGGCCGAACACTTCCACTGCCGCTACAATCAGCGGTACTATATATAGAGAACGGTTCTCCCATAGCTCCCTCCAAACCGACCAATAGAAGGGGCGGATCGCCTGTCCCGCTGGCTCGTTCGCTTTCGGCGCTACCGGCAAAACGTCGGCAGTCATCGACGTTCTCCAGTTGGCGACGCTGGACCAGTGGCCGCGGACCATTGGTCTGCGTTGACGCTGCCGCCGGCAGGCACGCCGTTAACGTTCCGATGAGAGCGTTCGCGACTGGGTCCCCGGCGACCAGATGGTAGAACGGTTCCCCTAACGACTTCGCGTACGAGAATCAACAGGCCAATCATTGGTTATTCTCCTTGCTTCGGATGAGACCGTCTGAAATTAGCAGCTCGGATCCTTCGGCCCCTGCGGTTGCAGTCGGCCGGCTCATGACCGCTACAAAAACGTCCGCGATGCTAGGACGGCGCAGCTCACCCAGGGCGGCGACCTTGTCGCGATCGACGCCATCGAACAACAAAACGCTGCGACCGAACACAGGCCGCTCGTGAATCGGCCGCAGCGACTTTGCTGCATCGAAATTCTCCGGATTGACCATTACCTCCACGTACCGGCTCTCGAATTGTTCCATACTGCACTCGAGCACGATCCGTCCGCGATCGATGAACATGAGGTCGGTTAGAACATCCTGGATCTCATCCACCTGATGAGTCGTCACCACGATGGTGCGAGTTCCGTCGAAGTAATCGTTCAGCAGCGAATCGTAGAACTGCTTCCGGTAAAGGATATCCAGACCGAGCGTGGGCTCATCCAACACCAGCAGCCTGGCATCGATCGCCATCACCACCGCCAGATGCAGCTGGGCCACCATTCCCTTGGATAACTGCCTAACCTTGCTGTGGTGCTGGATCGTGGTTCGCGCTAGAAAGCGTTCGGCTTTGGCCCGATCGAATCGAGGATGTACGCCTGCCACATAATCGAGGAGTTGCGAAACCCGGATCCAGCGCGGCAGCACTGCGACGTCGGCTATAAACGAAACGTCGCGCATCAGTTCCTCCCGCGCGGTCCACGGGTCCCTTCCCAGGACGCTTAGATGTCCTTCATATGAAGTGAGACCGAGAATTGCGTTGAGTGCGGTTGTTTTGCCGGCGCCGTTAGGTCCGATCAGGCCGAGAATCCGGCCTTCGTCGACCTGCAGATTGATTCCATCGAGCGCGACGGTCGTTCCAAACGCCTTGCGAAGTCCCTGGGCTGCGATCGTAGCCATGTTAGCTTTTCCTCCGTTGTTTCGAAGCCGCGGCGTCCAGCTGCTTCTGGGTCAGACCGAGCCTCGCGATTGTAGCCGCGATGCGTGGCCATTCTTCGTTCAGAAATTTCTCGCGCTCGTCTTTCAGCAATCGTTCATGAGCGCCCTCTTTGACGAACATGCCCAGCCCTCGCCGGTTCTCGACCAGCTGCTCGTCGACCAATTCCTGATAAGCCTTGAGGACGGTGAGCGGATTCACTCGGAATTCGGCGGCCACGTTGCGAACCGAAGGCAGAGGATCTCCTTCGTTCAGGACGCCTTCGAGAATCATATCGACGCTCCGATCGCGAAGCTGGCGATAAATCGGCTGGCTATCGTTCCACTCACGCGTCATCCCGGGATCCACCAGTTAAGGAAGGGGGGAGGGGCTGGGCATGGCCGAAGTACCGGTTCAGATGCTGTTTAGGGGGATAGCCGCCTCTCATATAGTGTTATAGTTAAGTATAACACTATGGAAGTGGCAAGAAGTTTTTTTAAAATTTTGTGGGGCCGGAACAAGCAGCTTCAGGCCCTGCCCAGGAGTGCGAATATCTCGGTCGCGTTTTGTTTTCCTTTTACCGCGACTTCGCCCAGCGGACGGGTGCGATATTGCTGGCTCGCCCGGGCCAGCGTCGCTCCGCTGACAATGATGCGAGTTTGATACTCCGGCGTTTTCGTTAGGCCTTCCAACCTTGACGCCAGATTTACGCCATCACCGATCACGGTGTAGTTGAGCCGTTTTTCCGATCCCATGTTCCCTGCGATCACCACGCCGGTGTTGATCCCGATGCCCACCTCGATCCTGGGCAGACCGCGTTTCTGCCATTCGCCATTGAGATCGTCGAGCGCCTCGGTCATCTCCAGCGCTGCTTTCATTGCCCGATCGGCATCATCCGGGTTGACCAGCGGGGCGCCGAACAGTGCCATCAACGCGTCACCGACATACTTGTCCACCACGCCGCCATGCTTCTCCACAATGCCCGCCATCCGGGAGAAATAATGATTCAAAATTTGCAGCATCTCCTGGGGCGAAAGCGATTCACTGATGCCGGTGAAGTTGCGAAGATCGGAAAAAAGAATGGTCACTTCGCGTTCCTCTCCACCCAGGGCCACGCCTTTTTGCAAAAGCTCGGCCGCGACTTCCGGCGAGACTACTTTGCCTAACAAATCCCGAACCTGGTCGCGTTCGATGAGCCCCTCTCCCATCTGATTGAAAGCGGCGCCCAGTAAACCGAGTTCGTCTTGTTGTTTTATCCCGACTCGGTGCTGATAATTGCCGGCAGCGATCGCGCGCGCGCCGTCGGCTAACTGCGACACCGGCCTGGAAACTCCGCGCGCGATCCACATCCCGACCGCGGCTGAGATCGCGAGGCCGAGCAACGCCAGGCCCAGGTAGGTGCGCTCGAGCTGCAGGTAAGGTGCGAGTTCCTTGTCCAGGGAACGCTGCAGCAGAGCCACCGCATTGCCGTTCTCCGTCGATAGCGGCAACAGGTAACTCAGAAAGTTTTCATCTCCGACGCGCAAATCGACGATTTGTTTTTCCGGTGGCGCCTTGCCATAGAACAACTTTGGGATCCGGTGCTTTTCGAAAGTCGTTCCGAAGAAATCAGTACTATTCAAGAACGTGATCTCCAGATCAGTGTATGTCTTGATCTCCCGGGCGAAGTCGTCATCGATTCGAAATCCCGGGCACAGCCACGCGATTGGATCCGGGGCCAGGAGCGGCGCTACTGCTATTGCGTACAGATTGCGATCGAGCAAAACGAACCCGTGCGACGATTCGGTACTCTCAGCCGTTTCAATCAATTTCGGGAACGGAAATCGAACACCGTGCAATTCGGGGCGACGGGTATCGAACAGAAGTTCCTTTTCCAGCGATGCGATGAGAACCACGTCGGCCCCGGCCCGCTCTTGAAGGCTGGTCAGCGCCGACAAGGTTGTCGCTCGATCCATATCCGCGCCCGCGAAAGCCTCCTGAAAGGCGTGATCGCGGGACAGAATCGCAGTGACGCTGGTGATCTGCTGATTCCGCTGGTTGATCAGTTTTTCGAAGATCTGCGCGCCAGCGCGCAAACTCGATTCGATCTGAGAAATCGCGTGCCGCCGATTGGCGCTTCTAACGACGAGGTAGGTGACGCATTGCAGCAGAGTTAGAAGGACGATTAAAAAAAACAGCAGCCGGCTTCGGAAGCTTCGAAATTTCAGGGATAACCTCCGTTAGACAATCCGGGCGCGCGTTTTGTCCGGAAATCCGGTTTCAGATCGACTGTAAAAACCAGCTCTTTTGTTCCACCTGAGGCGAGATCAACATTTTGAGCAAACTTCTCCGGTGATCCCTTCAGTAATGGCTGCCACACCTCGATTTTGTAATGACCAGCCGGTAAATCCTTCAACAGCGCGCGGCCTTCAGAACCCGTGACCTGAAAGTACGGCGTGGGCAGCACGGCCACGTAGGCAATCATCCAGTCGTGAATGTTACACCCCAGGGTAACGAATCCGACTTTGTCGAAAACCACCGGATCGGCCGGAACACCGGCATAAAGCGGCAGTTCAAATTTTTTGGCAGACGAAAACGAATAGACGTGGTGACGGATGTTGTCCTTGTTCGGAAAGAGGATTGAGGTGCCCACCTGAACAGCGGTTACATATGGTACAAACTGTTTATCCCGTTGATCGATAATCGCCTGTCGTTTGGCAGACCCTGAGTTGGCGCCTTCCGCGTAAACAACCGCGTCCGAAACGGCCGCTCCATTGGCATTCTTGACAGCAACGCTGAGCGAACCCGCTGACGATTGCTGGCAGACGCCGAACAGGCCGAAGATGATAACCGCGGCTAACCGATTCATTCAAAAAGCGAATGCAACCTTTGCCTCGACCAGATGGTTTTCATAACGCAATGGATCATGCGATGTGGATGCGTATTCATAGCCAACACTAACGGAGAAATGCCTGGTCAGTAGGTAAACCGCGGAAACGGAAACGATATGGCTCCGGCCCGGGAATCGATAGCCGGTGTAAAGCGGATCGGTGCCGAAAGTCGTTACCTCCTCCCGCTCAACCGCGAACGCAGCGATTTCGGGCCGCGGCGGCACGGCGTAGGCGATGACGTCCCCCTCGCGATAGTCGTAGCCAATGGTCACTTGCAAGGATGAGGTCAGGTCAACCATGACCCGAGCCCCGAGCCGATGGCTTTGAACGTCAAAAAAATTGTCCGGTACGACGAAGTTTTCAAACAGGTAACCTGTCTCAAACGCAATTCGGTCGGAGATTGCAAATCCGGCGCGGAGACCGGCTGATTCATTCCAACCGCTTCGCGCAACTCCGTGAAACCGATCGTACCCGATCCGATTCTCCACCATGATCCACGGTGCGAGGCGGCCCAGGCCGAACCGGTAACGCAGCGCTGTTTCGGCGCCAGGGCTTATCCGGTTGAAATCAGTGTACTCGCTCCAAACCTGTCCCTGCAGGTCCGCAGCGACGGTGAGCCGAAGATCGCGTAACAACTGGTAACTATTCAGGAGACGCATATCGGTTTTCCACGAGCCATCCGGCTCCTGGTCCGCCGATCGATCTGAATTCGACAGGTTGTTGTCGTAAAAGAACCCCGTCTCTCCCTCAACACGCCACTCGGCGCGGGCACCGGTAACGGCTATCGAAAACAACAAGACCGCCATTGCGGATGTGGTCAGCGTTTTCATATGTTGGATTTGGCTCCTGAAGACGCTTGCCGTCCAGCGGAAAGAAGATGTGGAGCCGATTTAGCTGGAAGTACTCCGGCCATCAGACCAAGGGCGACGTTCTATTTCCTCGCTCCGCTCGCGAATACGAGCGATGTCTCGACGTCGCTCGACGCTGCAATGTGGCATGTCACCGCGTGTTAGACGCTCTTCGGGTGCAATGGGCAGGCCGTTAGGCGCGACGTGCGCAATCCGCTGCAGTCGGGCCAACCTCCATCGCGTCACTTCCCTTGTCATCTCGCCTGCGCGCCGGAACACGCAGCCTGCGACGGCAAGTCCGTGAGGGCGGTTCGGTGAAGCGCCGCTACCATGCGCGGCGTTGAAATGAACTTTGCTCCGCAGATGCATTCGGATTAGGAGATGATCACATTTCACAGCTGAACACCATGCCTGCGCTATTCGAACCACTCACCATTCGGGATGTGACGTTTGCCAACCGGGTGTTTGTCTCGCCAATGTGTCAGTACTCAAGTCAGGACGGCTATGCGAACGAATGGCATTTGGTGCATCTTGGCAGCCGGGCGGTCGGAGGCGCTGGATTGGTGCTCACCGAAGCGACCGCCGTTCTGCCGGAAGGACGGATCAGTCCCCAGGATCTCGGCATTTGGGACGATGGTCACCTGAAGATGTTAGGCGAAGTCGTGAACTTTGTTCACGAACAAGGCAGCATCGCCGGAACTCAGCTCGCCCATGCCGGACGTAAAGCAAGTACTCGCAGGCCATGGGAACCAACCGGTACTGTCCCACCAGCCGAAGGTGGCTGGGAGAATGTCGTCGCACCCACGGCGATTGCTTTCGCGGAAAATTATCCGACGCCGCACACCCTAACGATCGACGGCATTAAACAGGTCGTAGAAGCGTTTGCCGCCGCTGCGCGCCGAGCGTGCCGGGCTGGTTTCCGGGTGGTCGAGATCCATGCCGCGCACGGCTATCTCATTCACGAGTTTTTATCGCCGCTCAGCAACCGCCGGAACGACGAGTATGGCGGAAGCTTTGAGAATCGGACCAGAGCCTGCCGGGAAATCGTCGCCGCGGTTCGATCGACGTGGCCGAAGGAACTGCCGTTGTTTGTGCGCATATCCGCCACGGACTGGGCTGACGGCGGCTGGAATATTGAAGAGTCCGTTCGCCTGGCCCAGGAACTCGCGCAGATGGGAGTTGATCTGATCGATTGTTCTTCCGGCGGTTCCGTTCCCCACGCCCACATTCCAGTTGGGCCGGGCTATCAGGTCGCGTTCGCCCAGCGGATTCGCCGCGAAGCAAAAATCATGACCGGCGCGCTGGGAATGATCACTTCGCCGGCACAGGCGGAGCAGATCATCCGGACAGGGCAAGCGGACGCCGTGATTATGGCGCGCGAGTTCCTGCGCGATCCATATTGGCCGTTGCGGGCGGCTCGAGAACTGGATCAATCCATTGCCTGGCCAGTCCAGTATCTCCGAGCGGGTCCCAGAGGTGCGCAGCCGCGGGTGCCGGTCGATCTGAAGCGATTCAAATCGTGCTTCGAAGAACAGCACGGAATTCCGGAGAAGGAATAAGCGTTCGGCCGGATCAGGAAGATCATCGCGACGCGGCGGGTAGATAAGTGTCCCTTCATTTCGCGAACGGTCCCGCCAAACCGGTGGTTGGTATCGTCCAGGCGCATCTGTCGAACCGGGCCAGGGTATATTATTTAATCTGCGCTTACGGCGCAGAACGGTCAGCAACGCGCTCGGAGTTCACGTTCCACCTGAACGTGGAAGGTGGATCGAAACCTCCGGGCTCGATGTTAACTCAGCTGCAGCGGCAGCTGCCTGAAATTGGTTAGGGGATAGCCACCCGGTAAAACTTCTTCGTACCGGGATTGTTGTCATCGTAGTTGAAGTTTCCTTGCGTCCCGGTTGTGACATTTACCGATGTGGTAAAGGTGCTGCCCACAGGAGATGAGGACATAAACAACTTGTAGGTAGTACTCGCGACTCCTCGCCCTTGCACATGAATGGTGGTCGCGGTCGGATGCGTCACTGCGACGATCTGTGGCACAACTTTAACCCAGATTACGTGGACTAGATTAATGTCGGCAATTGGTCCGGGATACACGTAACCGTTCCGCAGCGGCACCTGGTCGAACGGTGCCTGAAAGACGTAAACCGGCACCGCAGCGATTGTGTCCAGGGTGGTTAGACCGGCGCCCGTGAAGATACGGCCGAACACAGTGAACCCGCCGTTTTGCGTATCGAGGCTTATGGGGGGATCGGCATTCGCATCAGCTTCATTGAAGAACCACTGGCTCGTTGCGCTGTTCGGGTCGCCCGCAACTTTTGCCATGGCCAGGGTGCCCCGTCGATTCGAGACATGGAACTCGTTAATCACAGGAGGGTCGGTCGCGATCGCGACGGCTTGATTGTTAACCCATTTGAAGCCGCCTCCCTGGACAACGAAATTGGGCGGTGAACGATGGATAAAACTGTTGTCGTAATCCCCTCGTTTCACGTAACGGAGAAAATTGGCGACATTGCTCGGGGCGATGTCCTGAAGCAGGACAACATCGATGTCACCCAGGTCGGTGTGAAAGCGAACCACGGGATTGGTTCCAACCAGCTGACCAAACAAAGATTGAGAGGCTGCGGTCGCCAGTAACAAAACGACCAGCCCCCAGCTCCTTACCGAGGTAGGTCCGTAGACAGTCCGTGATCGTAATCCGCTTACATTGTTGAAGTGCATTCTTCGAAAGTGAACTCGTACCGAGTAGTTCAGAACCCTGGGGGATGTGAGAAACCGACGGAGAATGGTGGCCCATACGGCCCTCATTTGCAACCGCGGCATATATATCGGATGGCTTGGAAACCGACGTCGGACGCGACTCCGCTCCTGGCCTCGAGCAGGGCTGCAGCCAGTTCGCAGCGCGCGGTTATCCAGCAATGGAACCCCTATCACTTTGAACAATTTAAGCCGGGGCGCGTCTCTTCTGAGTAGTCCCGCAAGCGATGCTCCAAAAACCGTGGTTCAGATGGATCGGAATAATCGGTCTGGTGCTCTCACCGCCTGTCGTCGCATCCGGTTCGACAGACGATTCAGCCGACACAACGGCTAAGTTTCTGGCCGGGCTCGCCGTTCCAACCACACCGGCAAACACCGCCGCGGGCGCCGACCCGTGGTTAGTCCACTCCAGGGAGCTCGATCGCGCGTGGAAGCGAACAGACCAGCAACTGGCGGCAATTGTCAGCTGGGCTCCGGCGTCCCTCGGACAGGCGTATCAGGAGAACGGCAACATGTTCTACATGTTCAGCGGTCCGGACTTCCTTTACGCGCATGCGCTGTTTCCCAACACACACACCTACATCCTTTGCGGCAACGAACCCGTCGGCGCCGTACCTGACGTGAACACCATTCCAGCCGAAGCCCTTCCGGCAGTGCTCGCGAATCTGAGAAAGTCATTGGAGTCAGTGCTGAGCTGGAGCTTTTTCATCACGAAAGAAATGAAAACGGATCTCACTCGCACTCAGCTGAGCGGGACGTTACCGCTCCTCTACGTTTTCATCGCCCGGACCGGTTATACAATTGATTCAGTGACAGCAGTGAGCATCGATCGCTCCGGCACCTTGAGCGAAAGCGTGAGCGGCGAAACTTCCGGAGTTCGGATTGGAATTACCGGGCCGAACGGCACGGCCCAAACGTTATACTATTTCTGCAGCGATCTTTCAGATGATGGAATCAAATCAAAGCCCGGTTTTCTGCGCTTTTGTGAGAACCAGGGACGGGGCGTCAGTCTGCTGAAGGCTGCGTCGTATTTGCTGCACGAAACCGGATTTTCAAAGATTCGGGATTTTTTACTCGAGCGAAGTGACACTCTCGTCCAGGACGACTCCGGTATTCCGTTGCGATTTTTCACCGGAGAAACGTGGAGCCTCCGGTTCTGCGGCCAATATGTTGGACCCATCGATGTGTTTAAACAGTACTGGCAGCCGGATTTAGCCGATCAATATGCTCATACTGTTCCTCAAGGATTGCCATTCGGATTCGGTTACCGGTGGCAACCTAACCGGTCGGATCTGATGGTAGCTTCTCGTGCTGATCGGCAAACGACCAGCGCATTACCGGCGCGCCGCCCGGACGACACCAGGCTGCGATAGCAACCGCCTACCTACGGCACAATCACCGTCCGAATGCATTCGGTCGTTCCTTCCAACGCATCCAGGGAGGCATTCACTTCGGCTGCATTCAGACCGACGGAATGCAACGTTCCCGCGGGAAACCGGAGTTTTCCTTCACGCACCGCCTCGATGAGGAAGGGTATCTCGTTCGCGAGATGATCGGAAACGCCGATCATCTCAGCCTCTTTGTTAATCAAGTCTGGATAGGCCTGGGTCGACACCGTCTGTTCAGTTAGCGCGACGAATGCGGCGCGGCCAAAGTTGCCGAGGCATTTCACTGCCTGCGACATAGTGGAGGACGCTCCTACTAGATCAATCGATACGTCGACCCCTCGTCCTTTTGTCCCATCCCGGATCTGCTCCACCGGATCTGACGCCGCCGCGTCGACCGCGATCCCGCCCAAATCCGCCGCCAAGGTCAGCTTTGAACGATTGATATCGACAACATAAACATCACCGCTGCCGGCCGCTTTCGCCAACTGGAGGGCGCAAAATCCGAGCCCGCCAAATCCAAAGATGGCTACAGACTCACCACTGGCGAGCCGCGCTCTCCGCAACGCATGGAAGGCGGTGGCCGACGAACACATCATCACCGCTCCGACATCGAACGGGATCGCATCCGGAAGAACAAAGAGATTACGAGCAGGAACTTTGATGAATTCCGCATACCCGCCGTCTTGATGTTTTCCGATCATTCGCACGCTGAGACAGAACTGTTCATTGCCCCGGCGGCAGTATTCGCAGGCCCCACAGGTTACCAGATAATGAACGCACACTCGATCTCCCTCAGAAACATGGGTTACGTTCTGGCCGACGGTCTCGATCACGCCGGAAACTTCATGGCCGGGGGTAACCGGTAAAACAGGCCGGGAAACGCCCGCCCGATAATGCGCATCCGAGTGACAGATGCCACAGGCGGCCACCCGAACCAAAGCCTCGGCAGGACCGATTGCCGGCACATCTATCACCGCATCACTCAACGCTTGGTTAACCGCGGTCAATCGAACAGCTCTCATCGCTTCGAGGGGCCGGTTAGGACGCCGGTCCGCTCGATTCCTTTTCGGCGAGCTTAACGAGGGTGAACAAGGCATGGTTTACCGGCACGTCCACGCCAAGTTCGGTGCCTTTCCGGGCAATGTAGCCGTTGAGAGAATCGATCTCGGTTAGTCGTCCACGATTCAAATCCTGCGCGGTAGATGATAACGCACCAGCCATGCCGGTAGCGATTCCCATGGCCGCCGCCATACCCGATTTCCGATCAGTTATCCCCGGCAGAGTCACTCCGGACGCGTTCGCGACTAACAAGACCTCATCAACCACCCGCTCCATCACTTCCCGGGCGTCCGCACTATTTGCGATCTCGCCATAGCGGATACGACCGAGTGCCGATACTGCATTCAATGCACAGTTACAGAGAAGCTTAACCCACAACTCGCCAGTGATGTTCTCGGAAACCTGGCAACCGATTTCAGCAGCGGTAAAGATTCGGCAGAGTTGTTCTGCTTTATCAGCACCTTGCCCGATGATCAGATCTCCACGAGCGACGTGCTTGATGTGTCCCGGCCGCGGAACAGAGACCGCCACGTAAACTGCTGCCGGCAGCGCCGCGATGGCTGTCGTTTCGCGGATCCGCTCCCCGTTGTCTACGCCATTCTGAAGGCAGACCACGGTGACGCCCGATGCAACGAACGGCGCCATCTCGCGCGCGGCTGAGACAGTGTCCAGTGACTTCACGCAAAACAGGATCAGCTCAGCGTCACGAACTCCCGACATCTCGATGCTGGCTTTAACTGGGATGGATTCGATACCTTGCAGCCGCTCCAGAACAAGACCGTCACGGTTGACGGTATCGACAAAATCTTTCCGCCCAATCAATACCACTGGCGCGCCAGCCCGAGCCAGCATTCCACCGAAATAGCCGCCGACCGCGCCGGCGCCAACCACGGCTATTTGCGGCCACTGTTGAGCGTTGGTCATGTCGTTCGCTTCATCCTTCCGGATTCATTGGAGCTGGATCGGCTGGTGATCAGTCGCACCGGCGTCATCGAGCAAACGAATCTCATGATTTTGCGCAAAGTCATCCAGGTAGAGCGATCAGTGTATTGTCGGCGATCTGGCTGTTTCGCCGGGATGCACTTGCCGCAGCGCAACAGCCGCATGAAACCAAAGCACGGGGCTCCAATTTGTCATCCCGAGCGAAGTCGAGGGACCTCACGATCGCAGTGACGGTCACGCTGGAAAGCGTTTGAGTGCCAACAGCGTGGATGCGAGGTCCTTCGACTGCGCTGCGCTCCGCTCAGGATGGCACCTTGAGCGAGTCGTCAGCGATGGTGGGGTGACATCGGCTCATGTGCGACATCACGGAACAGATCGTTAGGCAGCCGGGGTCTCGCTCTGGTGGTGGCACAGATCCGGCGCCACGGCCGCAGCCATCGTCTCCACGTTTAGATTGAAACCGAGGAATGTCTGAATCTGCATCGCGGCGGCTCGAGGCTCCGCCAGTACATCATGATAGTGCAGGTCTAACGAGGTGAAGCAATGGTGACCCGTCAACCACTGTTGCACTTGATCGAGCTGTTGAGCGTAGACTTGACCCAATTTGTCTGCGTCAGCGGCGTTTTTGCCGTGCCGCTGCAGCATCGCTTCCTGACTGGAAAGAACTTCCTGGAGTGGGCGTCTGATGAACAACACCCGGTAGGTGAACCGCCCGTCAGTCGGGAGATCCATCAAGAGAAGGTGGATAATTTTCACAGCGCGTCCCCTGGCGGATTCCAGCCACGTGGTATCGACGCGAAGCCGTTTTACCGGCTCAAATTCAAAGTAACCCCGCGGATTACTCGGGTCTGGCTGCCGCTGCTGGTCCGCAAGCAAGGGAAAACCGCCCGCTTCCAGCATTTGCATGGCGAGGGAGGTACCCGACCGGGGCAGGCCCGAAACGACAGTGATCGGCTCCAGCGTCATCGTATTATGGTAATTATCATAGATATTGACATTTTGAGGCCTTTTCGGGCAAAATATCTTCACCGTCCGTTTCCCGTCCCCTGTCCCCCAACCATTATGCCCACGACCAACCAAGCAGCCGCTGTTTCCACGACGCCTCCCAAAGCCATCTCCCCCAAGCTCCACCGGAAGCTAGACCGGTACCTCCTGGCCTGCTCAGCCACCACCGCAGCAGTCGCAGCCGCCGGAGCCAATGACGCCAAGGGCGCCATTATATATAGTGGTACCCAGAACATCGCCGTTCCGGCCCTGAGCGCGGCCGGCATCTATTTCGATTTCGACACGAATACCGCCTCGTTTACCCGGACCAACGGTTCCGATGCCAACATCTTCGACGTTTACGGCACCGGCACCTACAACGGCCAACAGGCCTTTTATCATTCGGTGTCGTTCTGGGGCCCGAACAAAACCGGGAACATGTCCCTGGCGAATCTGACCACGACCGTCGGGAGCACCATGCGACTGACCGCTGGAACAAGCATCGGATCGGCCCTGCCCTCAGGAATGGTGTTCGGCCGCCAGAACGATCTGGCGAACCAATTTTACAATTACAACACCGGCGCCCCTGTCGGAGCGTTCACCGGCAATTGGTCAGCCGGAGGCACTGGGTACATTGGGTTTAAATTTGTCGCCGCCAATGGACAGACTGACTACGGCTGGATGCGGGTGAGTCTGAATCCGGCGAACTTCCAAAACCAGATGGTCTCCGCCACAGTCATCGACTGGGCCTACAACAACACTGGCGGCGCAATTTTAGCCGGCCAAATTCCCGAGCCGAGCTCCCTCGCCCTCGGTCTATTGGGAGGCGGCGCGGTGGGCCTGGCAGTCTGGCGGCAGCATCGCGCCCGCCGAGGAGCGACCCAAAAATCGTAAAGAGTGGCGCGCCGAGTGCAGTGACTTCGGCATGCCCCTAAGTTTCGCAGGCCCCCGCCTGGCAAAACGTGTGTTACTGATCGGCTGGGACGCGGCCGATTGGAAGATTATCCATCCGCTGCTCGACGCCGGTTTGATGCCGACGCTCGAGCGCTTCATTAACGAAGGTGTGATCGGTAACCTGGCTACGCTGCAGCCGATCCTGTCGCCGATGCTATGGAACTCGATCGCCACTGGTAAACGTCCGCACAAACACGGCGTTCACGGCTTTGTGGAAGTGAAGCCGGACGGCACCGGGATTCGGCCGGTGATGAGCACCTCTCGCAAGGTCAAAGCGATTTGGAACATGCTGACCCACGCAGAAATGAAATCGCAGGTGTTCTCCTGGTTTGCGAGTCACCCGGCGGAGCCGATCGATGGTGTCTGCGTTTCGAATTTGTTCCCGCAAATGCCGCCAGAGCTGGACGGCGCGTGGCCATTATCGCCGGAAGCGATTTATCCTCAAAGACTGCACCACGCGCTGAGCAAGTTGCGCGTTCATCCAATGGAGATCGAAGGATGTCATCTTCAGCCCTTCATCCCGCGAGCGGGTGAAATCGATCAGTCGGACGGGGTCGGGGCCAAGGCACTGAAGCGGATGGCGCTGGCGCTGGCGGAGTGCGCAACCGTGCACGCGGCTGCGACATGGACAATGGAGCATGAGCCGTGGGATTTCTGCGCAATCTACTACAACGCGATTGATCGGGTGTGCCACGATTTCATGACCTTCCATCCGCCGGCGCAGAATCCGGCGGGTAACGACAAGTGGGCCGATTTGTTTCGCGACGTGGTTAACGGAATTTACCGTTTTCACGACATGATGCTGGAGCGGCTGCTTCAACTTGCCGGGCCCGACACAACCGTCATGATCATTTCCGATCACGGATTTCACAGCGACCATTTACGGCCCCACGAAACACCCGATACGCCCCTGGGCCCGGCGGTCTGGCATCGCGCGCACGGCGTCTTCGCTATGCGCGGTCCGGGTATTCAGGTAGATGAGCGGATCTATGGCGCGTCCATTCTCGACATCACCCCTACGGTCCTGACACTCCTCGGGTTGCCAATCGGCGAAGACATGGACGGCAAATTACTGGCCGACGCTTTTATAGAGCCGCCGGCGGTGCATCGAATCCCGAGCTGGGAACATCTTTCTGGAGCGGCCGGGATGCATCCGCTCGGATTTGCGCCGCAACATTCGGCTGCGGCTGACGAAGCGCTCCAGCAATTGGTCGACCTTGGGTATGTGGCCGCGCTCAGCGATGAGGAGAAAACCACCATCAAAATGGCGAGGAGCGAATCCACCTTCAACCTGGCAGTGTCACTGCTCGACGCCGGTCTGCCTAACGAGTCCATCCCCCTGCTCGAATCGCTTTACCAAGAATGCCGGGATGACCGATTCGCACTGATGCTGGCGGAGGCCTGCCTGGCCGCTGGCCGACTCGATGAGGCGCGTTCGCGGCTGGAAGAGCTGTTGGAACGGAGAAGTTTGCCTAACGAATACGAAGATGGAGCTTCCAGCTACTCGCGTCTGCCCAAAGCTGATCTTCTGCTCGGCACGATCAAGTTCGAACAGGGAATGGTCGACGAGGCCTTGATCCATCTGAAACGGGCAGAGGCGACGAACGCCACGATGCCTACCCTGCACAGCCAGTTAGGCTATGTTTACCTCCAGCGCAGACTCTGGCCGGACGCGGAACGGGCCTTCAATACCGCGCTCGCGATCGATGGTGACAACGCCCGAGCGTGCCATGGCATGGCGGTGGCACTGTTGCGACAGGATCGAGCAGCGGACGCCGCCGAGTGGGCGTTGCGGGCCATCGGTCTCCAACACTTTTTTCCAGCGGCGCATTTTCAACTCGGTTTCATTTTAGCCCGGTTGAACTGGCCCGAGCGTGCCGTTCAAGCTTTCGAAGCAGGCCTGAAGATGCGACCGAACGCAGTGGCGGCGCATCGTTATGTGTCCCGGCTTTATGCGCGCCTCGGCCAGGATGAAAAGGCCCGCGCTCATCGCCGCCTTACGTCCGTCGGCGAACGGAAGAGCGCGAATGCTCCGGCCCCGGGTTACGCTGTTAGCCAATTTTCAGGATCCGGGATCCGACCTGAATTTTCGGAAACTGCTTCACCACACTGATTTGCGACCGGAAAGCGGCGAAGATTCGATTCCCGTTTGGCGTGCCACTGCTGGCGCAAAACCGGCTCTTGGGGTTTTGGCAACGCCGCCATGCAATCCAGCTTCTCCCGCGGCAAAATAAGCCGCCAATTACTGCAACCAATTGTTGCCGGAGAACCGTCCCTCAGATACAAAGCCTTCGCGAAAACGAGCACCCGAATAGTGTGGCTGGCGAGTGCAGTCGCTCTTGTTTTTTTCGTCACAATCGCGCCCGCGGGGTTTGCGCAGGAAGCTTTTCATTCTCCGAATGCCAGTTCTCCTGAGGCACCGGCCGAACCGCCCTCGGGAACGTCTCCGTCGGAACTGAAGAAGCTGTCGTTGGAAGAACTCGTCGATCTTGAGATCACTTCGGCTTCGCGACGGCCGGAACGATTATCCGAAACTGCGGCCGCCGTCGACGTCATCACAGCGGAGGACATTGAGCGCGCCGGCGTCACTAATATTCCGGATGCACTTCGGCTGGGAACGGAAATGGACGTGGCGCAGGTAGACGGTCACACCTGGGCGATTTCGGCCCGCGGCTTCAACGGCACAATTTCGAACAAGATGCAGGTGTTAATGGACGGTCGAAGTCTCTATACGCCGTTGTTTTCGGGAGTGTTCTGGGACGTGCAGCAAACCTTTTTGCCTGACCTGCAGCAGATCGAGATCATCCGGGGACCGGGCGCGACTCTTTGGGGAGCGAACGCCGTTAACGGCGTAATCAATATCCGAACCAAAAGCGCGGACGAAACTCAGGGTTTCCTGCTTTACGGCGGCGGTGGGTTCGAACAACCAGGGTTTGGTGGAGTCCGTTACGGCGGCAAAGCCGGTGACGACACGTATTACCGCGTTTATGCCATGCACCAGAGCACGGACGGGCTTCCGGTGCTGGGCGACGGCAACGAAGACGACGCGCGCCTCACCCAGGGTGGGTTCCGAATCGACTCAAAATTTCGGACGGAGGATGTGCTCACCCTTCAGGGTGACTTTTACGCCGGCAACTTCGACCAGCTGAACTCCGGCGACATTAAAGTGGACGGCCAGAATGTGCTCGGCCGTTGGACCCATACGCTGACCACCGATTCGTCATTCATGCTTCAGGCCTACTGGGATCGAACACACCGATTTATCCCGGACACCTTCCAGGAAGATCGCAATACCTTCGACATTGAGAGCCAATATCAATTCCGGTTAGGCGAACACTACCTGGTGGCTGGCGGGAATTACCGGTTATCGCACGATGAGATCGGAAATATTGGCCCAGGCCTGGCCTTCCTCCCCGCCACCGACACTCAACATTTGGTGAGCGGCTATATCCAGGATGAATGGCGGATTGTTCCCGATACCTTTTTCATCACCGCTGGTTCGAAATTTGAATGGAACAGCTTTAGCGGGTTCGAGATTCAGCCGACCGGCCGTTTCACGTGGTTGCCCACCAAGGACCAGACGATCTGGGGCGCGATTTCACGCGCAGTCCGCACGCCAACGCGCATCGACCAGGATCTGGTGGCGCCAAATCCCGCTTTTGGACCCCCGGTGCTTTTGCCTAACCGGGATTTCGGCTCTGAAACTCTAATTGCCTACGAGCTTGGCTACCGAATCAAACCCGCAACCTATCTGTCATTCGATGCCGCTGGTTACTACAACGTTTACGACAACCTGCGCAGCGTTGAGCCCCTGCCGAACGGCACGTTTAACATCGAGAACAAGCTGCAAGGTGAATCCTACGGCGGATCGGTGGCCGCGAAATGGCAGGTTGCCGATTGGTGGCGCGTAGACGGCAGCGTTTCACTTTTCCACGTCAGTATCCGCCGGACGGAAGGCAGCATGGACATCAACAACGGCACGTCCGAGACCAACGATCCCGAATGTAGCTTCGTGATTCATTCCGCGATGGACCTGCCCTGGCATGTGCAATTCGATACTTTCCTCCGCTACGTCGATGATCTGCCCCACCCGCACACTGATTCTTACCTAACGGCCGACGCACGAATCGCCTGGTCTCCGAGAAAAAACTGCGAGATCGCAATCGTCGGCCGCAACCTGTTTGACGATCGCCATCCGGAGTTCGTCACCACCACCATCACGCGCGAAGTCGAACGAACGGTCTACGCCACCTTCAAATGGAGCTTCTAAGGGCAAAACTGGCGGCCTGCGCGCTCGCGCTGATTCTGGCGGTAGTGCCGGCGGGCAGCGCCGCGCACGTTGATGCGACAGAATACGGCCTCAAGTCGGTATTCCTCTACCAGTTTTGCCGGTTCATGGAATGGCCGGCGTCGGCATTTTCGTCGCCACGGGATCCGTTAGTCATCGGCGTGATCGGTGACGATCCGTTCGGCCAGTTATTAAATGAAGCGGTGGAAGGCGAAACTTACCACGGCCGCCCGATCCGAATCGAACACTATCGAAATCCTCGCGACATCAAACGCTGTCACATCCTGTTTGTGAGTCACTCGGACGAAGACCAGGTAAACCAAATTCTGTCATCAGTTGCCGGCAAAAATATTATCACAGTCGGGGAAACTGACGACTTTCTCGACCACGGCGGAATGATTGCCCTAACCGCAGACCGAAATAAAGTTCATGTGCGGGTGAATCAATCCAGTTTGCGTACAGCCAACGTTGAGGTCAGTTCGAAGTTGCTTCGGGTCGCGGAAATCAGAGGATAGCATGACGTTTTCACTGCGGAACACGCCGATCAAGCGGAAGCTGACGCTGTTGATACTGCTCACAACCAGCTTCGCGCTGGTCTTCATGGGCAGCGCGCTGATTGCCTACGAGGTTATCACGTTCCGCCGCACATTGGCGGCTAACATGACGGTGCTGGCTCAAATCGTAGGCTCCAACACCACCGCCGCGCTGGCATTCGAAGATCCTAAAAACGCTCAGGAAGTACTGAGCGCGTTATCCGCGGAACGCCAGATTACCGCCGCCGCCATCTATGACGATGCTGGCAAAATATTCGCCCGATTTCCACAAGATGCCGCGGACAGGGTAATTCCGCCGGCGCCCGCTCGCGAGGGGTATGCGTTTCATGGTGCTTCACTGGACATGTTCCAGTCCATCTCCCAACAGGAAGGCGGGCGTCTCGGAACCATTTTCCTAAGAGCTGATCTCGGCGCCATGTACAAACGCATTGCCGTTTACGCGGGCCTGCTGTTGTTCGTCGGCATTGCTTCATTTCTGGGCGCGCTGATGCTGGCTTCTACGCTCCAGCGCGGTGTGTCGCACCCTATTCTGGAACTTGCCAAAGTCGCCCAAGCGGTTTCCGAGCGACAGGACTACTCCGTTAGGGGAAACAAATACGGCGAAGACGAAATCGGGAAACTCACCGATGCATTTAACCAGATGCTGGAGCGAATCGGTAAGACCACTGAAGACCTGAGCGCCGCCAAAGAATCGGCTGAGGCGGCGAACAAGGCTAAAGACGATTTTCTGGCGGTGCTGAGCCATGAGTTGCGGACGCCACTCACGCCTGTTCTGACCACCATCGCGATGATGAAGGAGGACCAGAGTAATCCGCCCCAGACAGTCCAGGATTTGGAAATCATTCGCCGCAACGTCGAAGTCGAAGCCCGGTTGATCGACGATCTTCTGGATCTCACTGGCATTTTGCGCGGCAAATTAGAATTGCGACGCGAACCCGTTGACGTCGGATCATTGCTCGAACATGCGATGCAGAATTACTGCAACCAGCACGCTGCTCAGAAAAATCTAAAACTGTCGGTCGAGATCAGCGCGACCGAACGCGGCGTGCTGGCAGACAGCGCTCGAATGACCCAGGTGTTTTGGAACCTGCTCCAGAACGCCTGTAAGTTCACTCCCGCCGGCGGCGCTATCGATGTTCGCGTTTCTAACGACACCCCTCCGGGTCGGCCCGTGGCTGATCTGGTGGTCGAGATTACCGATACGGGTATTGGAATTTCTAAGGAAGCGATGCCGCGCATTTTCGAAGCGTTTGAGCAGGGCGAACGTTCCCGCGGCCGCGTGTTCGGCGGCCTCGGTCTTGGCCTGGCGATCACTCGGGCGATCGTAGAATTGCACGGTGGCACGATCACCGCCACCAGCGCAGGTGAAGGCAAAGGCACACGAATGACGATTCGCCTTCCGACCACCGCTGCCGCACCTGCTACCGCAGTCATTTTCGGACAGCCGACATCGGCTCCGAAAACAGATAACGGGCCTTCTCTCCGGGTGCTGCTGGTGGAGGACCATCCCGACACCGCAGAACAATTGCGGCGGCTGTTGCAGCGCGCCGGTCACGACGTCGCCTGCGCGTCGAATTTGAAGGAAGCGCTGGCCTGCAGTCATCGGACAAATTTCGACATCCTGATCAGCGATCTGGGCCTGCCGGACGGTTCAGGCTACGATCTGATGCGCGATGTCGCGCGGAACCAACACATTCCCGGAATTGCGCTGAGTGGATTCGGGATGAAAGAGGATGTTGCGAACAGTCTGGCGGCAGGTTTCTCGCGTCACTTCACCAAGCCGGTGAACTGGCCAGAGCTTCAGAACGAAATCCTGAAGCTGGCTCATCGTTCCTAACGACGCCGGTCACCGGTTGACCGAGCCGTCTCCGAAAGGCGGTTCCCTACTCCACCATGGAGGTTATTTCTGTTCCGGTTTCGGCCTCATTCGGTGTTTGGCCACGGCGGAAAATTCGCGCGCCATTTTCACCTCCTACGGTGACACGGCTATTTTCGATCGTTAGCCAGGCGCCTTCCCGCAACCCAACCACGGGCGTTTCGTTCTCTTCTAAAAACTGAATAATCCGTTCCTCGCGCGTTTCGCCCATGTGTTTCGAATTCGGATTAGAATCAAGAAAATGCGGATTCAATTGAAACGAGACCAGGGCAAGAGCGTCGAACGAATGTGGCTGCACAATCGGCATGTCATTAGTAGTCTTGATGGTTAGGCCGGCTACGTTCGATCCGGCGCTGCTGCCGATATAAGGCGTGCCACTCCGGACTTTGTCCCGAATCCGCTCAATCAACTCCAGATCCTGCAACGCCTTGACCAATCGGAACGTGTTACCACCGCCAATGAAGAATGCATCGGCTCCAGCCACCGCCGCCTTCGGAGCGTCACTCGCGTGAATCGACTCAAGAGAGTAACCCATTGCCGTGAAACGCCTCCTCACTTTCGCGGCGTAGGCATCGTGGTCTGCCAGCGCGTATGGAAAAAACAGGATGGTGCGCCGCGACTTGAGGACGCGGCGGATTTCCTCCTGCCCATGATCCAGGTATCCTCTCCCGTAGACGGTGGAGTTGCTGATCAAAAGGATTTGTCCCGAGGTTGTCAAAACAGCTTTCTATTAAATGTTTAAAGGCGCGGCGCAATGCATAGCTCTGTCCTCGCGTTAGTTGTACAGGCGGATTCGGTCTTCCGGGTGATCCTGCGAGGGAACATCATTGCCATACATCCGAGAGTCGCTAGTATTAATGATTACAAACCAGAGTGAAACTCTGGTTTTGCCAGCGCCTCGTCGGCTTCACAATGGTTTGCCACGGGTTAACGAACTGAAACCGATGGGAGGAAGTGAACATCTCTAGCTCAACCGAAACTGTCTCCGAACTCGCGAAGTTTGGCGCATTCATCCTGGCCAACCAGGACGAAATTACACGGCGTTGGGTGACGGCCGTTGACCGCAGTCCCGAGGTCGCGGCATCCGAAGATTTAACTTATCGGCAGATTCTGGATCATCTTCCGGCAATTTGCGCGGAGTTGGCGTTTACCTTGAAACAGCCGGGTGCCCCCGAAATCCGGCAGCGCATCGCACAAGATGCCAGTGCCCACGGCCGCAAACGATGGCAGCAGGGTTATCGCCTGGATGAACTGATTCGTGAGATCTGTTTGATCCGGCGAAATTTTCTTGATAACTGGCTCGATGAATTTGCCGCTAAAAATAATTCGTTCGATACCGCGAACCGAAACATGGCTCGCCGCATCGTCGAACGCTTCTTTGACGACGTCATCATCGATTCCACCGTTCAATTCGTCGACGACCAGAAAGAGGAGGTTCGCCGAATTCAATCCGAGCTATCGAGCGTGAAAGGGGCCGCGGCGTCAGACGCCAAATCGTATTTGCTACGGCATGTCAGTCACACATTGCGAGAACCGTTAGGCGCCATTTTACTGGCAGCAGAAGCACTGGTCACCGAGAAAACCCTCGGCGTCGACGCAAAAGACAACGTAAGAATCATCATTCGCAACGCCGAACTGGAAGCTCATAATATCGAAGAGCTGGTTCTGGCGGCGGAGCTTTTTAATAAAGCCGGCGGCAAACAATAGAACCCCGCTCCGGCAGGTAACCGATGGGGGTGTGCCGCGCGATGCCGATTGAATTTCGGCCGGCCTCCGGATAATATGGAGCGACTGCGCCACCGCGCGCCAAGCACACGTGCTCCTCATTATTCCGCGCATTTTTATCGGCATCGTGATCTTGGCGATGTGCTCCTGTGAGAAACTCGCCGGACCCGAGTCCCGGGAGCTAGCCGGCGGTTATCGACTGAAACGCGTCCGCGGTTCGAATAGTTATGCGCTTATCGTGCCGCATGGGACCGGCGGCATGATCGTTGACGAAATCGGCTGGCGGGAACCGTTGATCGTGGCGCGCGGGAGTGGCTCTCAATATTGGGAAGTCATCAACACCTCCCGGGCAGAGCATACGCGGGTCAGCGACGACACACTGAAGTCCGACGCGGCATACAAAGCAGTCGAGATCAATACCGCTGACAAAGCGTGGGCTGAACTCAAGCCGGACAGCAGAATCTGGTAGGCTAACACGGTCGGCTCGGGCTAAATGGCACGCGTGGGTTGCAGCACAATGGAGACATCACTAATACTTCGCGACGTGCTCCAGAGTGATCTCCCGCTGTTCTATGAAGACCAGGCGGATGAAGAAGCCAGCCGGATGGCTGCGTTCACCTCGCGAAATCCAGAAGCATTCGAGACGCATTGGAAGAAGATCTTCGCCGACAAGACTACCAAACGGCAGACCGTGATCTATGGCGGAGAAACCGCGGGCTACGTCATTGCTTTCAATCGAAGCGGCGAACGCGAGCTCGGCTATTGGATCCGCAAAGCCTATTGGGGCCGCGGAATCGCCAGCCGTGCCGTCGCCGAGTTTCTGCGTTACGAAACTACCCGGCCCCTGTCGGCACTTGTCGCTATTCATAACAAGGCGTCGATGCGAGTTCTGGAAAAGTCTGGTTTCGTCATCGTGCGCGAAGAAGCGGATTTCGCCAAAGCTGGCGATACGATCATCGCCGGCGTCGTCATGAGACTGAGCTGACGCTGACTGTAAGGATTGGATCATGAGAGATCGGCGTTTGGTTGCGATGCATCGCGGCGGAACGCTCGATCCGGCAACGCACCGACTGCTCGCTGCATGGGCTGCAGATTGCGCGGAACGAGTGTTACCGCTCTTTCACCAGCAAAGCTCCGATCTCCGACCGTACGAGGCCATCGAGAAAGCGCGGGCGTGGGCCAGAGGTGAGATTGCCGTGGGTGCGGCGCAGAAGGCAGCGGTTGCCGCGCATGCCGCTGCGCGTGCTGTGAAAAACGGGGCAGCGGTTGCGGCGGCGCGCGCGGCGGGTCACGCGGTGGCGACTGCGCATATGGCTGACCACTGCCTTGGACCATGTATATATGGAGTCAAAGCTGTGGTTGCCGCCGGCGGTTCGGGAGAACTCGAGTCGAAATGGCAACTCAAGCAACTTCCACAACGGTTGCGCGCACTCATCGCGTCGAGTTTAAGCAAACGCACGGCGCGGAGTACTGGCGCAAAGGACCGCAGACGCCAGACCGCCCCGCAAAATCGCGGTTTGAAGCGAGACGTTGGCATCCGGAAAAGCAAACTGTTCCGACAGTAAACCCGGCAGCGTTACCAGCTCATTGTGAGCCAGCGGCTTACATAAGGCACACCCGCAGTTTATAGTCGCGGTTCCCCCACTATTATGGTGGAATCTGCTGGCTCGCGAGCCTCGCCCTGCGAGATCCATCGGCGGCAGGGTGCGAGCTTTGAAGTGCGTCTACACATTAAATGAACTGGGAGATGCTCGCAGCCATCGGCCAACTGGCCGCCGCGCTGGTCGGAATCCCATCTTTGATCTACCTGGCGGTTCAAATCAGGGAGCAAACGAAGGAACGCCGGCAATCGGCAGTTCATGCTCTGACGGAGCAATGGGGCGACCTGACCCAATCTCTTCACGACAATCCGGAGATGGCGGCGATTTTTCTCCGCGGAGCGCATTCGTTCGATGATCTCGATGCCATATCCAAACTGCGGTTTAGCGCGTTCTTCAATCGTCTACTCAACATTTTCGAGGGAATGTATTTCTCTCATTGCCAAGGCACCCTAACCGCATCGTCGTGGGGCGCGGTCGAGCGAACGATGAGCGATTTGATCGCTTATCCCGGTGTCCAGCAATGGTGGGCGGTACGGCGACACTGGCACACCGAAGAGTTCGACGATGTAGTTCGCAGCATCATCTCCAAACGGGTCGAGCCGAAGGCCTTCTCCAGCTTCAATCTTTGTGAGATCCCCTGCTCCAAGGACGCGGCAAAGCAGTGAAGATCGACCGGTTCTTGTCCGAGTTGAAGCGGCGCAACGTTTACAAGGTTGCGGTAGCCTATGCTGTTGTCGGCTGGTTGGTGATGCAGGTGTGCTCGATCATCGTGCCCGCGCTTCATCTGCACGATGCCATCACTACTTCGGTGGTGGTGTTGATACTGCTTGGCTTCCCGGTCGCGCTCGTTCTGGCTTGGGCGTTTGAAATCACGCCCGACGGAATCCGCCGAGAAGACGAAGTTCCGGTTAACGAGTCAACCAGGCGCAATACCGGGCGGAAGCTGCTCGTTGTCACAGGTGTGGTGGCGGCAATCGCAGCGGGCCTGTTCGCGTTTCAAATGTGGCGGCAGGTAAGGACGCCTTTCGCAGGCGTCCCTAAAAATGAAATGGGACGGCTCAGAGAGCCATCCCTGCCTGTAAATGAAAAAAGCATCGCGGTGCTGCCGTTTGATAATCTCAGCCGCGATCCCGACAACGCTTACTTCGCTGAGGGAGTGCAGGACGAGATTCTGACTCGTTTGGCCAAAGTGGCCGACCTCAAGGTCATTTCCCGCACCTCAACCCAGCGGTTCAAAAGCGCGCCGGGCGATCTGCGGCAGATCGCGCTCCAGCTCGGGGTCATGAACATCCTGGAAGGCACCGTCCAAAAGTCTAACGATCAGGTGCGGGTGAACGTGCAGCTGATCAATGCCATGACTGACGCGCATCTCTGGGCCGACATCTACGATCGCAAGCTGACCGACATGTTCACGGTCGAAAGCGATATCGCCAAGACGGTAGCGGACACCTTGCAAGCAAAACTGAGCGGCAGCGAGATGAAGGAAATGTCGACGCGGCCGACCGAGGACCCGGTCGCGCATGAGTTGCTCGTCAAAGGACGTTATTTTCTCGGATTGCGACGCGGCGATAATCTGGCGCGAGCTATCGATTTTTTCCAGCTGGTCATCGCCCGTGATCCTAACTATTCAGCCGCCTACGGCGGACTAAGTGAAGCCTACATCGTTCTGCCGAGATACACCGGGGCCGATCCTAAAGATGTGTTTCCAAAGGCAAAGGTTGCCGCGATGAAGGCGCTGGAACTGAATGCGAATCTTCCAGAAGCACACAACGCCCTGGCAAAGCTTACTTACGACAATGACATGGACTTCGCGGCATCGAGTCGCGAGTTCAAACGGGCCATCGAATTAAACCCGAACTATGCCGGCGCCCATCATTGGTACAGTGGCGGGCCTCTGGAGTCGTTAGGTCAATTTGACGAAGCGCTCGCCCAGGGCAGGCGCGCGGTCGAGCTCGATCCCCTGTCCGTGGTTAACCTGGTAGACCTCGGCCGAATCTACTTCTCCGCCCGGCGTTTCCCCGAGGCAAAAGTAGAGTTCGAAAAAGCGCTTCAGCTCGATCCCACCTTTTCCTACGCTCACTGGCATTTCGGCGAGATGCTGCAAGTCAGCGGCGACACCAAGCGCGCTGCCGCCGAATACGACGAGGCAGCGAAGGAAAACGATCATCCGGAACCGATCGCTCTGCGAGGGCAGCTAAGTGCCAGAATGGGCCGGCCGCAAGACGGGCGCAAGGCGCTCCAGGACCTCGATGAGCTGCGCAAACATCGACCCGTTGCCGCCTACTGGTTCGCGCTCGTTCACCTTAGCCTGGGAGACAAACAAGAAGCCTTGCGGTTTCTGGAACAAAGCTTCGCTAATCGCGAGGGATACAATATCGGCCCTATCAAAGTCGATCCGATGCTGGACGCGTTGCGTGGTGAGCCGCGGTTCGAAGCGCTGGTTCAAAAAGTAATCGGGCCGAAAATCGCGCCCAAGCCATGAATTCCCCTAACCTCCTCGCCGAGCTGAAGCGGCGCAATGTTTACAAGGTCGCGGTCGCCTATGCGGTTGTTGGTTGGCTGCTGGTCCAGGTCGCGACGCAAGTCTTTCCATTTTTTGAAATCCCTAACTGGGCGGTGCGATTGATCATTCTCGCAATTGTGATCGGGTTGCCGATCGCGATCGTCATGGCATGGGCGTTTGAAATAACCCCGCAAGGAATTAAGCGGACGGAGGATGTCGACGTTGCATCCTCAGCACGCCAGCCCCGAAAGCGGGCATGGATCTTTGTGGTGATCGTTGCCGGCGCGCTCTCCCTCGGTTTGTTTTTTCTCGGTCGCTACAGCGCCGCCAATGGAACGTCTCGACTGAATGCCAGTGCGGCTCGTACCGAGGCGGCTACAGGTTTGTCGGCTAAATCGATCGCGGTCTTGCCGTTTGAGAATCTGAGTGACGACAAGGGCGCGGCTTATTTTGCCGACGGAATTCAGGATCAGATTCTGACAAAGCTTGCGGGCATCGCCGATCTCAAGGTGATCTCGCGGACTTCCACCGCGAAGTACAAGAGCAAGCCCGAAGATCTGAAGACGGTGTCGCAGCAGCTCGGCGTTGCCAATGTACTCGAGGGAACAGTGCAAAAAGCCGGTGACAAAGTGCGCGTCAACGTCCAGCTCATTGACGCGCATGCCGATTCCCATCTTTGGGCCAAAACCTACGACCGCGACATTCAGGATATTTTCGCAGTCGAGAGTGAAGTTGCCCAGGAGATCGCCGACTCGCTGAAAGCCAGGTTGTCGCCGGCCGAGGCGAACACGGTAGCGAGCGCACCAACGAAAGACACCCAGGCATATGATCTTTTCCTCAAAGGCGAGTTCGAGCAGCGTGTCGCCCACAGCAATTTCCGAGCGGAATCATTCGACCAGGCAGCTCGCTGGTATAAAGAGGCCATCGCGCGCGACCCGAATTTCGCGCTGGCCATCGCCCAATTGGCAATCTGCCAGCTGCGGCGTCATTGGTTGACCGATCCGTTGAGCGAAGCAGAAGTGATGCAGGCAGCCCAACTGGCAAGGCAGGCATTGACGCTCGCGCCCGATCTCGCTGAAGCACACGTTGCGCTTGGTCTGTTTCACTATTACGCCCTTCGGGAGTATGAGCAGGCGTTAACTGAGTTTCAGCGCGCGATCGAACTTCAACCTAACAATTCGCTCGCCCGCCTGTATGTCGCCTCCGTGCACCGGCGGCAGGGCAAATGGAATTCCGCTTTAGACGAGCTCAGGGGATCGCTTGATCAAGATCCGCGGAATGGGGCGATCGCGAGCACAATTGCCGAGACACATCTCTTGCTCCGAAACTGGCAGGATGCGGAAGAGATGGCGAGGCGCGCTCTCAGCATTGACCCGCACGACGCTCTGAGCATGCATGTCTTGCTAACAAGCTCTCTCAATCGAACCGGCAATGCGGAGGAGCCTTTGCGCTTACTCGCCTCGTTCCCGCCGAATGATCTGCTGATTCCTAACACCGGCAGTTATGACATTGTCATCGGCTCTCGCGCCGCAACATTTGTGTTGGGGCGAGATTTCAGTTCGGCGTCAAAGGCATGGGAGGCCGCCACCGCCGCGAGTGTCGTTGAAGGGCAACGGTTCGCGGCCAAAGCGATTGTTCATGTTCTGGCCGGGGACGCTATCAGCGCACAGCCTGATGCGGAGAAAGCGAGAACACTATTGGAGGCAACAGTCCGCGAGCATCCGCAGGACATTCGTTCACTAAGGGCCATAACCTGGGTTTACCTCGCGCTTAACCGCAAGGCCGATGCGATCAACATCGCACGGCAAACGCTCGAGCTGCTGCCGCCCGAACGAGACGCGTTCCTGGGCTCCGATAACCTCGCTAGTCTGGCCGAAATGCAGTCCCAAACCGGTGCTGCTGCGGAAGCAGTGCAGAATCTGAGAAAACTTCTGGTGATGCCCGCCGGCGACACCACCTCCATCGCGTGCTTAAAGATCGATCCGGTTTGGGATCCGATCAGGAACGATCCCGGGTTTCAACAGCTCCTAACGACGAAGGAACACGTCGGACAATGAAGATCGACAACTTCTTCGCCGAGCTGAAGCGGCGCAACGTTTACAAGGTGGCGGTCGCCTACGCCGTGGTCGCGTGGCTGACGATTCAGGGGGCATCGATTTTCCTTCCCGCCTTCAATGCGCCGCAATGGGCGATGCAAATTGTCATCCTCGTCCTTGTGATTGGGTTTCCGATTGCGCTGGTGTTGTCGTGGGCGTTCGAGATCACACCCGAAGGAATCAAGCTTGAGTCGGAAATCGAACCTAACAAATCGGTCACTCGTCAAACAGGACGAAAGCTCGCCGCGTTCACGGTTGTGCTGGCGGTCATCGCAGCCGGCATGTTCGTCTTTCAGTTCGTTCGATCGAGATCGTCAGCGCCGGCTTCGGCGCCGATGCCCACCATCACAAACAAATCGATCGCCGTTCTCCCTTTTGAAAGCCTGAGCGACGACAAGGCGAATGGATATTTCGCTTCCGGCATCCAGGATGAGATCCTCACTCGCCTGGCTAAGATCGGCGCGCTCAAAGTTATCTCGCGTTCCTCGACCCAACAATATCAAAGCAAGCCCGGCAATCTCCGCGATGTAGGGCAACAGCTCGGCGTCGCCAACATCCTGGAAGGCAGTGTCCAAAAAGCCAGCGATCAGGTGCATATTAATGTGCAATTGATTCGGGCCGCGACCGACGACCATCTCTGGGCCGAGAGTTACAATCGCAAACTCGATGATATTTTTGGCGTGGAAGGAGAAGTCGCCGGAGCCATCGCTGAAGCGCTTAACGCCAGGCTGACTGGCGCCGAGGAGAAGGCGCTCGCCGCCCGGCCGACCAATAATCCTACTGCCTATGATGCCTATCTTCGCGGGCTCAATGCCGAGAATCAAACTTTTGGTCCGGAACAACTGGCGACCGCCTCGAAATATTATGCCGAGGCAGTTAGGCTCGATCCTAATTTTGCGCTGGCGTGGGCTCATGGTTCGATCGTCGACGGGTTGATCTATCTCCAGGCCATCGACCACACTACGGAGCGCCTCGCCGCGACTCTGCGCGGAGCGGATATGGCTATGCGCCTGGCTCCCGAATCGACTGAAGCCTGGCTGGCCAAGGGTTATTATCTCTATCGCATCCGGAACTATGACGGCGCGCTCGCCGCACTGGAGGAAGCGGGCAAACGTTCCGCTAACAACCCAGAGGTCATCGCGGCTCGTGCTTTCGTCGAGCGTCGGCGCGGCAATTATCAGAAGTCGAATGAGTTGATCGAGCGTTCCCTGGAACGCGACCCCCGCAACCTTGCCAACCTAACGACTATAGGCGAAACACTCATCGCGATGGGCCGGCCGGCTGAGGCCCGGCGTTGGATTGACCGGGCACTGGCGATCAGTCCGGACGATGGCTCAATCGTGGCTATGAAAGCCAATAGCTATCTAACCGAGGGCGATCTCGACGCCGCCGGCCGCCTGCTCGAGCGCCTGCCGGCACAATTGGATAACGTTTCGGGCCTGGGTTACCAGATCGACTACCGCAACGATCGTCGCGATTACGCGTGGATTGTGACAGCGCTGCGCTCGCTGTTTGACTCTTCGGGTTTTCAACTCACCGGATACTACGGTCCCTTTCTTCCCCAACTGGCTTGGGCACAGCGCCACGCCGGAAACGAGGCCGCCGCGGAACAGACTTTTAAGGAAAGCCGCGAGAAGTTAGAAGCGTTGCGGGAGAAATCTGGGGACAATGGTTACATTGTGGGAGCGCTGGCCCAGATCGAAGCCGGACTGGGTAACTTCGATGTTGCTTTGCGTGAGGCCGAGCAGAGTGTTTCAGCGGCCGGAGAAGATCATTACATTCGGGCAGGACAACAAAGCGCTCTGGCGGTGACGCAGGCACTTTGCGGCCGCAAGGACGAGGCGCTAACGACCCTAAGTCTGCTCGCGAAAGAACCGGTTACCTTTGTGGGGCTTGGCTCCCTCCGTTACGCGCCGGAATGGGACGGCCTGCGCAAGGACCCGCGCTTTCAGTCATTGGTTGCACAGGCCGAAGCCGCGATGAAGGCGCAAGGCGTTCCATGAGGAGAAGCACGTCCTTCTTCGCTGAACTAAAACGGCGCAACGTCATCCGGATGGCGGGACTCTATCTCGTCGGTGCCTGGTTACTAACCCAAGTAGCAAGCACCGTCCTCCCGATGTTCGACCTGCGTTACGACCCCCTGTGGGATCCTCTGCGCAAAGATCCGCGGTTCGCAGCGCTGTTGAAATCTTCAGTCGCGAGCGAGAAACAAACTGCGCCTTGAACGAGTTTCTCCAACGTCTCAAACAACGGAAGATCGTGCAATGGTCGCTGGCCTATGTGGCGGCAGCGTTCGCGTTGCTGCAGGGAATCGACATCGTCGCACAGCGGTTCGGCTGGCCCGAACAAACCATGCGGCTGGTCATCATGGCACTGAGCATCGGTTTCTTCGCCACTCTTGTGCTCGCCTGGTATCACGGCGAACGCGGCGCGCAGCGCGTGACTGGCATGGAGCTTCTGATTCTCGCCCTTTTACTGGGATTGGGCGGCGGATTTCTTTGGCGATTTGGCACGGCATCATCTGTCTCTGTGGTAGCCGTTCCGGCCAACACCATTCCGGCAAAGTCGATCGCGGTTTTGCCCTTTGAAAATCTGAGCGACGACAAAAGCGCGGCTTACTTTGCCGACGGTGTTCAGGATGAAATCCTGACCAAGCTCGCCAGCGTCGCCGACTTGAAGGTGATCTCCCGAACGTCCACGGCCAAATACAAAAGCAAGCCCGAAGACTTGAAGATCGTTTCCCAACAGTTAGGCGTGGCGACCGTTCTGGAAGGGACCGTGCAAAAAGCAACCGACAAGGTGCGGGTGAACGTGCAGCTCATCGATGCCCGCGCAGATTCGCATCTTTGGGCCAAGACTTACGACCGCGACATCAAAGATGTTTTCGTGGTGGAGAGCGAAGTGGCGCAGGAGATCGCCGATGCCTTGCAGGCGAAGCTTTCCCCGGCGGAGACAACTAAGATTGCCACGGCGCCAACCGCCAACACTGAAGCGTACGATTTGTTTCTCAAAGGCGAATTTGAACAACGGGAAGCTGAGAGTTCCCTCAAGCCTGAAGTCTACGACCAGGCTGCCAGTTGGTATCGGCGCGCCATCGCGCAGGATCCTAAATTCGCGCTGGCCATTGCTCGTCTGGTCAACTGTCGGATGCAGCGCCATTGGTTTGTCGAACCCCTCTCCGAGACGGAGCTGAAAGAATTGCGACAAACCGCACAGGACGCGGTCAACCTCGCTCCTACGCTGTCAGAAGCACATGTCTCCCTGGGAATAGTCCACTATTTCGGTCATCGGGATTATGACGAAGCTCTGGCTGAATTTGCTCGAGCGATTGAGCTACAGCCTAACAATGCCCGGGCCTTGGAATACAGCAGCTATGTCCATCGCCGCCAGGGTCGGTGGCAGCAATGTTTGTCTGAGCTACGAAAGGCCGAGGAGCAAGACCCGCGGGAGGCAAGCTTGGCAGGAAACCTCGGTACCACCTATACCCAGTTGCGCATGTGGAACGAGGCGGAGCGCTACGGTTCGCGTTCCCTGGCGCTCAATCCACACACGGTAGATGGAATGCGGTCGTTATTAGTCAGCTACCTCAATGGGCGGGGAGATGTTAAAGCGGCCCGCCGCTTACTTGATACCTTCCCTGCTGACGCAACCCTGTTAGGCGATGCGGCCCATGCGGTGGTCGAAGGTCCAGTGGGTTTTCGCGCTTACGTGTCGGTGCTGGAAGGAAAGTTTCCGGAGGCGCTCCAGCTCTTCGAGAAACAAAGTACACCCGTGGGAGAACGTGCCCGTCTCTCGGCTAGAGCTGCCATTCATGTCCTTGCCGGCGACGCAGCTGGCGCGAGAGACGAAATCGAACAAGCGCGCAGCTTGGTGGAAGCCAGGCTACAGGAACGGCCGTCGGACCTGGATAGTATGATTCAGCTAAGCTGGATCTATTTTGGGCTGGATCGCAAGAGCGACGCTCTCAAGCTAGCGCAGGAAGCAGCTGATCTTTTCCGCCCGGAGAAGGATGCTTTGGTCGGCACCTCCACTTTGTACAACCTTGCGGCAATCAAGGCGCGCAGCGGCGATGGCACCGGCGCCATCGACATTCTCCGGCGATTACTCGCGATGCCGGCCGGCCACGAAGTTTCGCTGGTTAGCCTGAAAACCAATCCCCTGTGGGACCCGATCCGCAGTCACCCGGGATTTCAGGAATTGCTCAGGGGCAAGGAACTCGTTGGGCCTAACAAGTAGATGAACGTTCGCAACTTCTTTGCTGAACTAAAGCGGCGCAACGTTTACAAAGTCGCCGTTGCTTACGCAGTCGTGTCGTGGCTGTTGATTCAGGCGGCATCGATCCTGTTCCCGACCTTCGACGCACCGGCGTGGGTCATGAAGGTCCTGGTCGTTCTACTCGCAATCGGCTTCGTGCTCGCGGTTCTGATTTCGTGGGCGTTTGAGGCCACGCCGGAAGGGTTGAAGCGCACGGAAGATGTTCCGCCTGAGGTTGCCGCCAAACTGCCCAGCTGGAGCCGGCGAAAATTCGCTGCGTTCATCAGTGCCATGGCGTTAGTCGCCGTCGCCTTGTTGGCCTTCAGCAACCTTCGCAGCAAACCGTCAGGAAAATCGAATACTGCCGGCGAGGGCACAGCACCGCAGAAATCGATTGCCGTCCTGCCGTTGCTAAATGAAAGCGGAGACCCAAAGGATGAATATTTTTCGGACGGCTTATCGGAAGAATTGATCGCCGCGCTCAGTCACATTGGCGAACTCAAGGTCATTGGCCGCAGCTCCTCGTTTCGATTTAAGGAACGCAAAGAAGACACCAAAACCATCGGCGAGAAGTTAGGCGTCGGCACATTGCTCGAAGGCACGGTGCGCAAGCAAGGGAACAAGGTGCGCATCGTCGCCGAATTGATCAATGCGGCCGATGGGATCGAGATCTGGACAGAAACGTTCGATCGCGAATTGAAAGATATTTTTGCCGTGCAGGAGGAGATAGCGACCAAGGTGGCTTCATCGCTCAAGGCGACGCTACTTGGATCCGACCAACGGCTGGCTGCAAATCCAGTTAGCAAGAATGCCGAAGCTCACAATGCGTATCTTCTGGGCCACTATTATTTCCAGCGACGCAACGTGGAAGACTATCGCAAAGCGGTCGGCTACTTTGATCAGGCCATTGTCCTGGATCCCGAATATGCGATGGCTTATGCCGAGCGCTCCGAAGCGTGGACTTTGATCGGCGATTTAACCGGCGAAGGTAGAACCACATGGCCAAAAGCAAATGCCGACGCCGAAAAGGCCGTCGCGCTGGCGCCGGAGTTGGCCGAAGCGCACGCCGCTCTCGGCTGGGTTCGTTTCTTTGTCGATTGGAAATTTACTGAAGGTTTAAACGCGTTAAGGCGGGCCAAAGATCTTGCGCCCGCAAATCCAACCGCAAACGATTTGCTCGCCCGGGTGATTGTTTATGTCGGTCAAAAAGACGAGGCGGAGAAACAAGCCCGGCATGCAGTGGATCTCGATCCGCTTTCCTTTGCCGCCAACCTCAATCTGGCGCGCGTCCTTTTCTATGAGGGCAAACTGGATGAAGCCGAAGCCGCTGCGCGGAAGGGAGCGGAACTGCAACCGACAGCCGCTTCCAGCCGGCGATTCCAGGTTCTCATTGCCGTACAGCGTGGTGATGGGGACACTGCATTGCGTGAAGCGCAACTAGAACCCGATGAAGGTTATCGCCGTTTTGTGATTGCACTGGCGCAGTTGGTCCGCGGGGATCGCGCCGCAGCGGAGACCGCGCTCCACGACCTCACCGCCAACGGCCGCGGGCTCGCCTATCAAATCACGGAAGTTCACGCGGTGCGTGGTGAAAAAGATCAGGCCTTCGAATGGATGCAGACCGCTTTCGACGCGCACGATACCGGAATGCTCGGCCTGTTAGTCGACCCCTTGATCCGCGATCTGCGCAATGATGCGCGCTACCAAACGTTCGTCGAAAAAATGAACTTCCCGAAAACACCGTGAGCGAGAAGCCTTCTTTTCTCTCCGAGCTGAAGCGGCGCAACGTTTACAAGGTTGCGGTCGCGTATGCGGTTGTGGCCTGGCTCCTGATTCAAGTCGCAACGCAGGTTTTTCCATTTTTCGAAATCCCAAACTGGGCGGTGCGACTGGTTGTGCTGCTGTTGATTCTGGGATTTCCAATTGCGCTGGTCTTGTCATGGGCTTTCGAAATCACGCCGGAAGGCATCAAGCGGGAATCGGAAGTCGCGCCCGCTCAATCGATCAGGCATCATACCGGCCGGAAGATCGTTGGCCTAACGATCGCAGTGGCCGTCGTCGCCGCGGGTATGCTGGCTTTCCAGCTGCTGCGGTCGAAACCAACCGCGGCGCCTCTATCGGGTACGACCGCGGCAGGTTCCACAATTCCAGTATCTACGATTCCGGAAAAAAGCGTCGCCGTATTGCCATTCGAGAATCTGAGTGATGAGAAAGCCAATGCCTACTTCGCGTCCGGGATTCAGGATGAGATCCTCACTCGTTTGGCAAAAATCGGCGCGCTGAAAGTCATTTCGCGTTCCTCGACGCAGCAATATCAGAGCAAACCGGCTAACCTGCGAGAAGTTGGCCAACAACTCGGCGTCGCTCACGTTCTCGAAGGTAGCGTGCAGAAAGCGGCCAACGCTGTACACGTTAACGTGCAGTTGATTCGCGCCTCCACCGACGATCATCTCTGGGCCGAGAGCTACGATCGCAAGCTCGACGATATTTTCGGGGTGGAAGCGGAGGTAGCGCAAAGCATCGCCTCTGCGCTCAACGCGCAGCTCAGTGGCGTTGAGCAAGAAGCGCTGGCGCAAAAGCCGACGAATAATCCCGCAGCCTACGACGCCTATTTGCGGGGCCTCGGGAACCTCGCGAACCTCGCAGTTAATACCGAAGATTCATTGAATGCCGCGGCGCATTCCTTCGAGGAAGCGGTGCGGATCGATCCGCAATTCGCGCTCGCCTGGGCAAAGCTGTGCCGGGCGGATTCCTTGATCTACTTCCATTACATGGACCGCTCGGAGGCCCGACGCACGGCGGCGGCAAATTCCCTGGCCGAGGCGATTCGCCTGCAACCGCATTTGCCCGAGGCGCAACTGGCCAAGGCCGATTTCCAATACTGGGTACTGCTCGATTACAAAGGTGCGCGCGACCTGTTACAGCAACTGCATCTAAGTTGGCCAAGCAATGCCGACATCGTGCAGGATCTCGGCTGGGATTTGGCGCGCCTGGGAGAATGGGAAAAAAGCGCTGAATACCTGAACGAAGCAATTAGTCTGAATCCGCGCGATCTCTTCTTGCGCAAGTCGGCTGTCTCAGGTCGCCTCGCGATGCGCGACTTTGCGCGCGTGCTTGGGATGTTGGACGACGCGCTCCGGATCTGGCCGGGTGACGTCGGTCTCCTCGATTTAAAAGCGCAAACCTTCCAGGCAATCGGGCAATTGGATCAAGCACAGCCGATTGTCGATCGACTACAACCGAGCCCCGATCGTACCGGCCTCAACGCAATTGTGAATCAAGCGAAACTTCGACGGAAGCCCACCGTCGCGTTGCCATACTTCCAAGCCCTGGGACAACAAGCGACGGTGAACTTTTCCGACGTCTCGGACCTTATTAGTTTCGCGTTCCTTCTGGAAATGTCGGGAGATAAGCCAAAATCGCGAGCCATGTTTCTCAAGGCGCGTGATGCATCAGAAGCCGCTTTCAGTGACCAACTCGACAATGCATTTCCTATCACTCTGCGCGCTTACGCTTTGGCAGGACTAGGAGAACGCGATGCCGCCTTAAAGGGCATCGATCAAGCCCTCGGATTGATCACGAACGACGCGCGTAATCATGGAAGCGGGGAAGAGCTTAAAGCCCGCATGCTCACGCGATTCGCCGAAAAAGTTCGCGCCATTGCCTTGCTCCAACACTTGCTGAAAATTTCCTACGATGGTCCGGGCGCAGCGCCGCTCACGCCGGCCCTGCTGCGTCTTGATGCGGATTTTGATCCGCTCCGCGGCGATCCTCGTTTTGACAAGCTGTGCCAGGACCAACAGCCATGAATCCGCGCAACTTTTTTGCCGAGCTGAAGCGGCGCAATGTTTACAAGGTTGCGGTCGCCTACGCGGTGGTTTCGTGGCTATTGGTGCAGGCCGCTTCCATTCTCTTCCCGGCTTTCG
>JBJMXE010000113.1:0-8822 GCA_045809745.1 Chthoniobacterales bacterium
ACACACCGGAGCCCGTGGGGTCAATCTTCTCCAAGGCCGAACAATCCTACTTTTTCCAGTCGAGTGCGCGGTTCTTGATGGCGTAGATATACCCGACCATCAGGATGCTGATGAAGCTGAGCATGCTCCAGAAAACTGTGCTGCCATGAGCAATCATCTCGCGGTACACGACGGCCCACGGGTACATGAACACGATCTCGAGGTCGAACAGGATAAACAGCATCGCCACAAGGTAAAATTTCACGCTGAATCGCGGCGGCGCTTCGCCTTGGGGAATCATCCCGCATTCGTAGGGCATGTCCTTGGCCGGAGTGCGCTTGCCGGATTTGCCGACAACCACGCTCACCAATAAAGCGGACCCGGCAAAACCGATCGCCACTGCGATCTGCAGTAATACCGGAAGATAATCTCGGAGCATGTTGGGCCCCGGCAGGATAACGAAGACTGGCTACTTTGCTACCGGTGCTGCGGGCGGCACGAGGTGGCCGTTCTGGGGAGCGATGGCACTGGCCAAAGCCGAAGGCAATCCCTTGTACTTCTTCCCGTTCTTCTTAACTGCACCACGGGCCACCAGGTTCTGCAACTTCTCGTAGGCGCGAAGACGCAGCATCTCTTCTCCGCCGCTGGCCGCATTGCGGGCGCGGAGATTCTCATGCACGATGTCGAAGAGCTGCTTGAATTCGAACGATGCACGCCGGGAAAGTACCGCGACCAATTCTTCGGTGACCAGGTCCGGAACTCGACGGGAAAATGCATTTTTCTTGAGGATAGCCATAGGTTGACAACGATAACACAGATCCGCCCGAATGCAGCTGTTTTCTATGGGCGTACCCGAGGGATGAGGGTAGAGCCGGAATGACTCACTTATCGCCAGATTTCCGACTGTCACTGCCCGGTTATCACGAAATCCACCGGCTCGCAGGAGCTCGCCCCTCCGTCTCGAAGGACAGGATTGCGCTCTTAGACGACGGAGGGCGGAGCTCCTGCGACGCCGCCAGCCGATTCCAGGTCCGGGCTGGAAACCCGATCTCCTGGCTTCGAGCTCCGAGCTTCGTTTCTACTGCCTCACGGCGTAGCCGTCGGCGCAGGGGCCGCCTTCCCGCGCGGTACCGGCAGCGGCAATCCTTTCAACCCGTCGAGCGGGTTCATCTTGTGGTAAGCCATCGCTCCGAATCCACCCAGCACCGCCACCCCCAGTCCCGCTTGGTTTAGCGTCAGTGGGCCAACGGATTCGGCAATGTACCCGTTGCCGGCATACCGCTGGGAGGCGACGATCGGGCTAAGATGCTTCGTCACCGCTTCCGGCGGCGGGATCTTGCCTAGATCAACGCTGCTCGCAGCCGGCACGAACAGCGCGCCCATGAACAGGAACGGGCGCACGGTCGCCTCGATCCGGGAATAAATCTGTGCTGGGTCCACGTAAGCGAAAAACTTCGTCGGCGCTGGAACCAATCCCTCCGTTTTGCGGTAAGGCTCGCTGTCCGCCAGGCCCGGGCCCGGCTGACTGGCACGTTGGACTGCTTCATCTACCGACGGCGCGTCCAATCCGGCAACCCACACGCGATCCGACAACGCCATTACCGGCCGAATTGAGAACCAGCCGGAGGCCGATACTAACGACCAGTAGTGCGCGCCATTCCGGTCGCCTTGCTCCCAGTGTTCGTCTGGCCCTGTGCCGCGGGTCAAGGCATCGACGATCTTTCTGGCACGCGCTCCATCCTTTACCGCCGCAGACAACAGAAAGGAAGGCCATCGCGCCTGTTCTGGCCATTCCGATATCAAGCTAAGCTCCGAACCCAGCGCTGCCTGCCAATCAGCCGCGCTCACCCCCGCTGCGGCCAGTGCGTCACCGATCTTCTTTGCCGCCGGACCGAGCGCGTTGTTGTCGCCTACCGGAAACAAGGCTCCAGCTGGCTTCGAGAAATCCACCAGGTTGGCTGCATACAGAATCGTCGATCGTGTAGCCATGCCTAACGAGCTCCGGGTCAGCTCCGCGCTTTGTTCCTGTTTGGGAATGCCGACAAATAACGTGTCGCGCAGTTTGCCGCCGTCGAATCGCGTTGCCAGGCAGAGGGAGCGAATTTGCGCCAGCAGAAGATTCTGATTCTGGTCTTTTGAGGAGTTCGTCGCCGCCGCCAGCCGTTCGGCAAAGGGTTTTGGCTGAACATAGGTCAGTAGGGCGAACGATGCCGGCATCGCGGCCATGGCGTCCGTGTAAGATGGATCGCCGGTTAACAGCGCTTCGCGGTCTTTCGTCCGACCGTCGGCACGATCTAGAACAGCTTTGAGTTCGTCCAGGTCGTTACTGGCGAAAAACCAGTTCTGATCACGGACCATGGCGATCGAGTAGGAGGACTGTCGAAACACCTCGATCTGGTGCTTTTGGTATTCGACCTGTTCCCGCTGCGCGGTGGGATTGATGTAGCTTCGCCAATTGCCGATGACCCGGTCCGCCACGTCGGAGCTGCAGTGATATTCGAACCCGGCGACTAGTTTCGGCTTGTCGTTCGCGATCGAGGTCAGGGCCACGAATGCGTCCCGCGCTTTCAGCTGCTGAAATTCGTCGACTCGCGCGGGAACAGATCCAGGCCGGGGCGGCTGGCTTTTCGGGTTCTTCAGGAATTCCTGCACCGCCGGCTCGAGGTAGATCTGGTAAATGTCCGCTTTGTGCCAGTCTTCGACCGTGCCGTTGAAATCGGGCAGGTGAGCGAACGCCACCGTGCTGCGAGGGAGCAGCGAGGCGATGCCACTGCTCTTGTGACGTTCGGCTATTCGGACGCCGTAGAGAATCGCGCCGACCGCCGCCACGCTTAGAACCGGAATCCACAGTCGCTTCATCGGTCGGGGAGTGTAATGCCCGTTTCGGCGGCGGCAACTGCCGCCGCGCTCCTGATCATGATCCTGATGGAAGGGCAGGAAGCGGCGTCGGTGGAACACATCTCCGAGCGCATCGCTAATCTCCGACCGCAGCGGCCGCTTTGCAAAATGAGCGCCGCGGCGCTGAGCGTCACCAGGGCGCTCGGACCTAGCCTCCACCTTTGAACAAAACGATCATGATCATGATCAGGAGCATGATCATGGGGTTAGGCGACGAGTTCGGCCGCACTCCTCCATCTCTGCCCGCACTGTGCGGTGGAGCTACGCCCGCGGGTGGAATTGGCGATGGACGGTTTTTAGCCGCTGCTGGTCGACATGGGTATACACTTGGGTGGTCGAAATATCGGCATGGCCAAGCATCTCCTGGATGATTCGGAGGTCGGCCCCGTTGCTCAACAGGTGAGTCGCGAAACTATGGCGCAATAAATGGGGATAAACGTTCGTTTCCAGCCCCGATTGTTGCGCGCGTTTCTTTACGATTTGCCAGATTCGCGCAGTCGTTAGGCGAGTTCCGCGGCTCGACAAAAATATTTCGCTCCCGGTGCGGGCTTTCACCAGTTTCGGTCGTTCGGTCGACAGGTAGGCGGCCAGCGCTTCACACGCTTTCCGGCCTACTGGCACCAACCGCGTCTTGTTCCCTTTGCCGGTCACGCGGAGGATCGCTTCTTCGGCCGGGAATTCTTCGAGCCGCGCCCTGGCCAGCTCGGAAATGCGCAGACCACTGGCGTAAAGAAGCTCGAGCATTGCCCGATCTCGCAGTCCAAGTTTGGCAGTCGTGTTGATGCTCTCGATGAGCTGTTCGACCTGCAATTCATTCAACGTCTCTGGCAGATACCGTTCGATTCTGGGTAGAGCCAGCGCTTCGGCCGGGTCGCGCGGAATAAGACGCCTCCCGATCAGGAACCGGAAAAAGATCTTCAAGGCTACGATGATCAGCTTGATCGACGACGCCGATAATCCGGCCTTTTTGCGTTGGCCGAGGTATTCGGTCAGGAGTGGAAGAGTGACTTTGCCCGGACTAACGATCGCCTTCGTTTGACTGCACCACCGGGCGAAGTCGCCCAGCGAGCGCTGCGTCGACAGCTGGTAATTTTCCGAAAGCCCTCGTTCAACCGCCAGAAAACGGATGAACGAATCGATCGCTTCCTCCACGACGTGGAAGTTAAGTGAAACATCGAAGTCGTGAAATGGTAAATCGGTTGAAAGGTTGAACCGTTGAAGCGTGGAATCGTAAAGGGCGGGGTTCGGGGTGCGGTCTGATCGTCGTATCAGACACACGCCGATGGTCCTCCAGATCCGGGGGGCGCGGCCGTCCCGGCCGTGGGTTTTGGCGTCTCGCCGAAACAATCTTTTTCCGCAATTCTCCGGGGGGCGCGGGCGCCTTCGCCTGCTAATCCTGGTGTCCTCGCCAAGATTCTCTTTCTTCCCCTTTTTTGACCGATCCGCGCGCTTGGCAGAGCGGAGCGGCAACAAGGCGAGCTCATCCGCCGAACGCCGGCGGCACGATTCGAACATTTCCGCCGCTGCCTTGTCTACGTCAGCAACAACCCCACACCCCATCAAGCCCGACCTTCTCTTTTCCCTCTCCTGCAGGGGAGCAGTTTGCTTCCCGCACTCGTTATCCCCCGCCTGGGAAGACTTTTTGAATCCGCGACCTTATTGACAAGCGAACGTTAAATGTTCGATGCTTAAATATACGATGAGCTTGGATTTGAACACGATTCTCAAAGATTGGCCGCATGAAACCGGCACAATCAAGGTCCGCAAAGTGGCCGGGCTCGATGGTAAAGAGAAGCTGCAACTCCGCATCGATCTGGGCATTTTGCAGATGGAACTCACCGGACGGCCGGACGGCACCCGGCCGCACAATTGCGAATCCCTGCTTTCGTATCATCAGCTGAAAGCGGCTCACGCGATGGCGCAGGGCGACACCTACGAACTGAATAGCGACCAGGTTTCAGAGCTTCAGCAGGAAGGCATTCAGTACTACCACCGGTATTTGAGCCTGTTTCAGATTAACGACTACGCCGGCGTTGTCCGCGATACTCAGCGCAACCTCGATTTGTTCGACTTCGTTGCCGCTCACACCGAGCGCGAAGATCTCGCCTGGAGCATGCAACAGTTTCGTCCCTACGTGGTGATGATGAACACGCGGGCGAAAGCATCGATTTTTCTGGCGCAGGGCAAATTCCCGGAAGCGATCGTCGAGATCGAGGAAGGCCGGGACGCGATCTCCGATTTCTTCCAGCGATCAAGCTTCCCGGAACTGGCCGGCAAAAGTTCCGAGATCGCATTCCTGGAAGAATGGCTCGACGAGGTGCGTTCCAAACGACCGCTATCCAAGCTGGAAGTGATGGAGCGCGAAATGGAATCCGCGATCGGCAAAGAGATGTACGAGCGCGCTGCCGAACTTCGCGACGCTATCCGGATGCTGAAATCCCGCAGCCACCACGTCTAAATCTTCGTCGGAGGGATGAGCTTGCCTGCCAAGCCGTAGCCACGCGAAGGATGGTCTAATCCGACTATCTTCTCGGACCGTCGATTCTTAGCTGTAGGGGAAGCAGTCTGCTTCCCGAAAAACTTTATCGGCCGATCACCGCGTAGCCGAAGGCTGCGCTGAGGCTGGCGATGCGGAGAAACATCACGAACAACCGCAGCTGCTGATCACGCGAGATCCGAGGAGCAAATCCAGTAATCATATTACCGGCAAGAAGGAGCAACCTTCGCGCCAGTTTTCGTGGATCAACAGGTCAGAACTCCCCGCCTCCTCCCGCCCCGGCGCGCCTTAGCACAAAGACTTTGCACTGTAGCCGTTCCGCTCTGCTGAACGCCGCCACGGATCCTAACTTCCGGCTCCAGGCTTCGACGCGCCCCGCTGGGCGATGACGCGCCGGCCGATCTGACGTTCCTCTCTTTCCTATCAGCCTAACATTAATCTTGCAGCCTAACGTCAGCCCTGAAATCCTCGGCGAATGCGCCTGCTCTGCGAACTCTTCGTCATCGGGGGCCTGCTTTATCTCGGTTGGGAAATCCCGTTCCGCGATCGTTTGCCTAACAACGCGCAGCCCGTAGCGAAGTCGTCGCGTGCGCTTGTTCAACAAACGGCAACGCCATCTGGTGCCTGGATGCACGATCCGAATCACCGTTCTGCGTTAGATACGCCAGCGCCAGCAGTGGCCCAACATCAACCACAGCCGAACGCGTCTCGATCAGGTTCGTGGATGTTTGATCCTAATCATCGCTCTACGTTGGATGCGCCGCGGAAAGCGTCGACACCGCCGTAGAAAATACGTCGAAGCGAATCTTGGTTAGGTCTGCTACCGGGTACCGGCCCGACGAAGCACGGCATCCTCTGCTAGTACAGCCTTTAGTTTTGAATCCCGACCATCAAATAACACTCCCACATATTTTCCTGGCACATCAGGCACCAATGAAGCAACCGGCTGACCGTTCTGCCCGATCGTCAATGAAGCCGAGTCGCCAACACTTGCTTCGATTAACGGCTGCAACTTCACCGTTTGTGCGTTCAATGTGACCGTCTGTGACGCGGCGGCGCCAGCGTAAATCACCCAGAACGTTTTCTTCTCCGTTGTTCCCGGTGTATTGCGGCGGACGAACAATCGAAGTTCGCGCGCGGCTGTGCCGGTTGGCGACGAGGACGAAATTAAATAGATAATGACGATAGGCGACGTTCCTTCATTAACGTCCAACATCAGCGAGCCGGGTCTGCAACCGATATTCGTCGCATCGATCCTGTGTCTTCCAGCTACGAATCCAAGACCTCCAGTCACCTGACCAGGTTTCAAACCATCGGGGCGCAGTGGACGGCCATCAACTGATACGACGGTGTTCGAGGTCAGATCGACAGCGTTGACTAGGGTAAAAAATCCGGCGGCAGGCGGATTCTGGGCGGCCACGACGAGCGGGACGGCGAAGGTCAGAATTCCGATGACCGGCATCAAAACCTTACCGAGTTTGAATTTATAAATCCCGCGCATAGGTAATCTCAACTTTTTGTGCCGAAATGGAGCCGTCGGCAGCTCGCGTAGGTGCCAGAAACACCTGGTACACCTTTTTTGCAGTGGCGAGTACCTTAGGATTCCCAGAGCTGTCTGGGAATCGAGGATCAACATATTGCCCCGTGATAAACACGCGAAAATTCCGGCTGCGAACACTCGTCAGATCGAAAATTCGCGCGAAATATTCTTCCGTGCCTAAATCGTTCCACTCCCACGTTGTTTTGGGTGGAGCGGATTGGGCCGCATCCCAAAGCTGCGGATTACCAAAGAATGCAATCGGATTCCCACCAGCGTCCTTCGCCGGCTTGCCAGCGACATCAAGAGCTTGTAAGTCGGCGAGCTGTCGAGTCGAAACGAATGGCTGAGTCTTGCGGCTAACAATCACTGCATCGGCAAATTTGTCAGCTTGATCGGCATTTGAAGGCGATGTTAGGGGGAGCGACGTTGTGCCGGCGCTAATGTTAGGATCAGCGTTAAGGATCAACCCGGCCCCCAAGGCGCGCAACGTTTCTCGGGTAGCTGTATTGAGGTTTACTAAACCTTGAGTCTCCCGCCGTGCGCCCACACTTAAAACATCTAGCAGTTCTGACGCTTTTGATCCCGCGACGCTGAATCGAGTGAATTCAGGCCGTCCGATCCGAAAAGTGAAGCCACCTCCATAGTGTGAATCGGCTGCGGAGGACGAGTCGATGTCGAGCCACTTAATACCAGATGGATTGGTCTTCCATTGAGCCGGATCGTAGATGTGCGCCAATTCCGTTATACTTTTCAGCTTGCCGGCGCCAGAAATGATCATCGGCGCCTTTGACGAGTCAATAGGTGGGCGGTTAGGCGGAGGAGCTGTCGTCGGTGTCACAGTGTCCTTGAGGCCGATAGGAGAAATCATCGCCGTATCATGGTCGGTATCGGGCCAGCGCGACGGTTTCACCTCCTGTCGAATAGGCACAGTCGACGTTGGTTTGGCGTTCCTACTCCACATCGTAGCGCCGGTATCGTAGGCACTCGCTAATATTGGAGCATTGATGTAGAACGCAGCTCGTGGGTCGCCGGGATTATCATAAAAGGTACCGATGCCTGCCCAGTACGCGAATCCTGGACATACACCGTTCCACTTATATGGCACATGGGTGGAGCTCTCTTTGGGATTGTAAACGTCAACCGACTCCATCCGCAATCCGCCTAACGGCTGATCAATGATGACCGGTGCATTGCCACTGCTACTTTTCCATTCGAGCTTATAACGACCGGTCGAGGTTGCCTGCAGTGACAACTTGGTTGGCGGGATCGTGCCGCTTGTCAGGGTATACGTGGCGGGACCGAACTTGAGTACTTGAAATTCGTTCGGCGACATCGTTACCGTTTGGACCGGAAAAGGTATTCCCGGAGAAGCAATGCTCTCGCCCGGATCTGGTTTCTCCGGATCGTGGTTGTCATCGAAGAAGGTGTAAGCGCCTAAAGGAAGCCTGTGTCGGTAGTAGTCGGTGAATTTCACGTCACCTGTAATCGTTTGATTCGACATGTTCCACAGCTCGACCCAACTTGTGATTTCAACTGTAATGCCGGTATCGGACGAACCCTTCCAATCGAAATAATCATAGAATTCGTTGACCAACGGATACGCGCCTTGGCCGCGATAATCGGAACCGACGATCGGCGAATCAGCGATCGGCTGCGCGTAGCCGATAATGTTCGCTGCGATAGTGCGTCTATAACTATCTTCTGCTTTGGTGGTGTCCGGCGACGCTTGATAGGGAAAACCTCCGCGCCGGGTAGAAGCCCACGAAGTGAGGTTATCTCTAATTGCCGACGCTATACTATCTACGTCTTTGGAAGTGATCTTGGCATTGAGATCGATTTTTGGCGTCCCTTCTTTCGGATAGGTAAAACCGTACGGAATAATTTGTTGCTCTGAATCCGCTCTCGTCC
>JBJMXE010000114.1:0-8657 GCA_045809745.1 Chthoniobacterales bacterium
ATAGGACGAATGCGAAAACCGCAACGACCGCGATCACAACCAGATAAAGCGAATCCATGTGAAGAATTTAGCAAAGCGCGGATAGGCGGAAAGCTATTTAGGAAGCAATACCGGAATCGATAGTACTGGTCCGGCAGCCGGAAAGAATTTCCTGACCTCAATCCTCTCCCTGAGGAGAGGAGGCGAACGTCGAACGTCGAACGTCGAACGTTGAACGCCGAACGCGGGATGTGGCATCTGCGGCCCGCCGATGATTTAAAACCGGCATCGGCCGGCGGCCGATGCCACAAGATCAGAGTGATCGCAGACGTTGCCCAACCCACGTCGAACCTGTAACCGCCAGCCCCCGCAGGTCGCTGTCGTACCGAACCTCGCGTCCGCTCATAATTCCGATTGCAAATCGAGCATAACGTAATACGCATTGCGCCTTGTGAATCCGAAGGATCGGACGAGATGCGCAGTGATCGGCGCTTCGGGGTATGCTGGCGAAGAGCTGGTCCGATTGCTCATCGCGCATCCGCGCGCCGATTTGGCAGCGGTCACGTCGCGACAAAACGTCGGCAGAACACTGGGAGAAGCTTTCCCGCGCTTTGATCAGGTCAACGAAACGTCGCAGCTCCGATTCTCAGATTCTGACGCAGCCAAAATTTCCGACGCCGCAGACCTGGTCTTTCTGGCTCTGCCGCACGGTGTTTCCGCGAGCGCTGCCCAAGGTTTTCTGGATCACGGCGCGCGAATCATCGATTTGAGCGCGGATTTTCGCCTGCGTGACCGCGTCATATATAAAGAGTACTATGGCGCGGAACATCCGGCCCCCGAGCTTCTTTCTCGCGGCGTGTACGGATTGCCTGAATTCTATCGAGCGAAAATCGTCGGAGCTGATCTGGTGGCGTGCCCCGGCTGCTATCCGACGAGTATCCTGCTTCCGTTGTTGCCTCTACTACAGGCGCGACTGATTTCGCCGGAGCGTATTACGGTCGCGAGCCTCAGCGGTGTCAGCGGCGCCGGGCGCAAGGTCGAGGCGGATTATTTGTTTGCCGAATGCAATGAAAGCGCCCGGCCTTACGGCGTTCCGAAACACCGGCATTTATCCGAAATCGAGCAGGAACTGAAAAACCTTGCCGGAGCGACTGCGTCCATTCAATTCGTGCCGCATCTGGTGCCGATGAATCGCGGGATCGTTTCGACCATCTTTGTTGATCTTGCGAACGCTCCCGACGAGCAAGCCATCGAAGCCGCTTATCAAACTGCTTACGACGGCGCCGCATTCGTGCGACTGCTCGGAACCAAACGGCTGCCTGACACCAAAAACGTGGTCGGCACGAACTTCATCGATATCAGCTGGAAGACGGATCCGCGGACCGGCCGGCTGGTGGTGATGAGCGCAATCGATAACCTGATCAAAGGGACCAGTGGCCAGGCGATTCAGTGTTTGAATCTGATGTTCGGATATCCGGAGCCAATGGGATTGTTGTGAACGCGCCACGGACACTTCCGGGGAGCACGCCCGTCTCGGTCCTTGGTTGCGGCGTCTCGCCCCAACGAACTTTGCCGTTCAGTGGACCTTGCGGCACGGATTTTCCGCAACGGGGAAGCTTCTGTACGCATCCGGGGCCGATGTGCTCCCCAGCGCAAGATCCAGCAATGACCTTGAATCGTTAGCCCGATGAAGCGAGGAAACTTCAAAACAATCGCCGGGTCTATTTGCGCACCACTGGGAATCCAAGCCGCAGCCGTGTTCTGTGGGATCAAGACGCTGGGAACGGGGAAAGGATCCAATAAAGGAGCGAAACCGGACCTGGCACTCATCGTATCGGACTTCCCTGCGACAGTTGCGGGTCTGTTCACCACCAATAAGGTCTGCGCGGCGCCAGTGAAGCTGAGTGCAAAAGTGGCCACCGGGGCAGCAACGGCGCGGATGATTGTCGCGAATTCCGGAAATGCCAACGCCTGCACTGGCCAACAGGGAATGCGGGATGCAAAGGGGATGTCACGAGCCGCGGCCCAAGCTGTAGCGGCGGTCTATGACCGCCGGCACAATTTGGACAGGGCCGTCCGGCCTAACGAAGTAATGGTCTGTTCCACCGGACGTATCGGAGTACCCATGCCGATGCGAAGAGTAGAAGACGGGATTCGCCATTGCGCGCGGCTGCTGGCCCGGTCGCGTGCGAAGGCGCGCGAGGTTGCAGAAGCGATCATGACCAGCGACACCCGCCGAAAGGAAATCGCGGTCGAAATCGATCTCGACGGCAGCGCAGTTCGGATCGGCGGTATTTGCAAAGGCGCCGGAATGATTCAGCCGCGCATGGCCGCAACCGGAGCGATTGGTCGCGGTGGCGGAATGCGCCGACAGAGCGGGGCGGCTACAAAACACGCCACCATGTTAGCTTTCATCACATCAGATGCGGCGATTGGTTCGCGACAGCTCAAAGCCGCTTTGACCGAAGCGGTGGATCACAGTTTCAATCGGATCACGGTTGATGGAGATATGAGCACTAACGACTCGGTGATCGCGATGGCCAACGGCCTCGCCGGGAACCCGTTGATCGGTATGAGTGGCAAGCATTTCCGGAAATTTTCCGACGGGCTAAACTTTGTGTGCCTGGAGCTGGCTAAAATGATTGTGCGCGATGGCGAGGGCGTATCCCGGTTTGTCACGATTCGGGTTCGAAATGCAAACTCACCGGGAGACGCGGAACGGGCGGCGCGGGCCATCGCTTGCAGTTCGCTCGTGCGGACAAGCTGGTGCGGCGGCGATCCAAACTGGGGCCGGGTCCTTTGTGCGGTAGGCTATTCAGGCGCCGCGATGGACGAACGCCAAACGGCGATTGGTTACAGTACTCCCACCAGCAGACGAGTGCTGTATGGGTTTCGCAACGGCAAACCGACAACTGTATCGTTCCAACAACTGGCGGCCATCACAGCAGCTCCGGAATTTGACCTGCACATCAATCTTGGGCGGGGGCGAGGTGAATTTGTGATGTACGCCAGCGATCTGACCGAAAAATATGTGACCTTTAACAAAGGTGACATCACTGACCCGGCTTCGTTAGGCGGCTGAATTCGATAATCCGGACTACCGCCAACATAACCATGGAAGAGATCATCTCCAAAGCCGCCACATTGCTCGAAGCGCTGCCTTACATGCAGCGGTTTCGCAGCCAGACGTTTGTGATCAAATACGGCGGCAGCTTCATGGATTCTTCGGATCCGAATGTTCGCAATGGGGTCGCGCGCGACGTTGTTTTCCTCGAAGCGGCGGGGATCAACCCGGTCGTGGTGCACGGCGGGGGTAAGGCCATCACCCGGGCTTTGGACGCAGCCGGCATCGCCGCTCGATTTTTCAACGGGTATCGAATTACCGACGAACCGACGATGGAGATCGTCGAGCGCGTTCTGTCACGCGAAATCAATCCGGAGATCGTCGGCGCCATCCACGGGTTCGGCGGGAAAGCGAAAACCTTTGCCGGTTCGGATATATTCCGGTGTCGAAAGTTCAGGCCTGCGACCGATTCCGGTGAGGCAGTTGATCTCGGATTCGTGGGCGAAGTGTGCGATGTCGATGTGACCGGCTTGCGGGAATGTATACGGCGAAATATCACGCCGGTGATTAGTCCCACCGGACGCGGTGAGGACGGACACATCTATAACTGCAACGCCGACATTGCTGCCGCAAAAACCGCGGTCGCGCTCAAGGCTCGGCGGCTGGTTTTCATGAGCGATGTGCCGGGCCTTCTTCGCGATCAACAGGACGACTCGTCCCTGATCTCGCACCTTTCGGTTTCAGATGTGCCGTCGTTGAAGAAAGCGGGAGTGGTCACCGAAGGAATGATTCCAAAGGTGGATAGCGCAATCGGCGCGATTGAGAACGGAGTCGAGAAGGTTCAGTTTGTAGACGGCCGAACTCCGCATTCTATCTTGCTGGAAATCTTTACCGATGCCGGAGTCGGCACTGAAGTGGTGCTGTGAACATGGAAGCAAAGGCCCAACCACCGATTGGATCCGGGGCTGTCCCGCCACCGGGCGAGCGCTCAACCACGACGCGCACTCGGGGCTGTCCCGGAAGCGGGCAAGCGTCCGACGTTCAACGACCGATGGAACCGGCCGTTCGCGATTTGTTCGACCGCTACGTCGTCCCGTCCTATGGACGGTTCGATATTGAACTGCAGCGTGGGGAGGGCAGCTACGTTTGGGACGGCAACGGCCGCCGGTATCTCGATTTTGGGGCCGGGATTGCGGTGTGCGCCCTCGGCCATGGCAACACCGAAGTTGCCACGGCGCTTTTCGATCAGGCGCGAATCCTGACCCACGTATCCAATCTATATTATAATGAGCTCCAAGGTCGGTTGGCCGAGCGGCTGGTCGATTTGATCGGTCCGGGATGTTGTTTTTTTTGCAACAGCGGAGCTGAAGCCAACGAGGGTCTTTTCAAGCTAGCCCGGAAGTTCGGCAATCAACGAGCGACGGGTTCCAACCCGCCGGGCGGTTCTGGAGATCATCCTTCGGTGGACGCTGGCCGTTACGAGATCATCACTACGTTCGGGTCATTTCATGGACGGACGCTGGCAGGTATCGCGGCGACGGGTCAGGAAAAGGTAAAGAATGGTTTCGAGCCGCCGGTTTCGGGATTCGTGCATGTGCCGTTCAATGATCTTGCCGCTGCCGAAGGCGCTATCACCGCGCAAACGGCAGCCATTCTCGTCGAACCGATCCAGGGCGAGAGCGGCATCACACTAGCGACGCCAGGATATCTTCGGGGCCTCCGCCGCCTGTGCGACCAGCACAACCTGTTATTGATGTTCGACGAAGTTCAGGCTGGGCATTTTCGCACCGGAAAATTCCAGAGCTGGCAAACGATTCTGAGTGGCAACGCTGGCATCGGCTTTCAGCCGATGACCTCAAGCGCGCCTAACGATCATCGCCTGGAAGCCGATACTACCACGATTCTGCCTGACGCCGTGTCGATGGCCAAGGCACTCGGCGGCGGATTTCCGATGGGCGCGTTTTGGGTGCGCGACCGTTACCGGCATGTGTTATCCGCCGGCACTCATGCGAGCACTTTCGGCGGAACGCCACTTGCCTGCGCCGTTGCATTGAAGGTGTTAGACATCATCGAGCGAGAGCATCTTGCTGATAATGCCGATTGTATCGGCGAGTACCTGCTGGCGGAATTGCGAGCTCTGAAAAACCGATACCCAGAGATGATTCGCGAGGTGCGCGGTGTCGGTCTGATGATTGGGATTGAATTCAACGGTGACGCGCCGGTATTTGCCTCGGGCGATAAGCCCGCTGCATTGCAGGTGCTCAACCGGCTCCATGAAAGAGGACTGCTGGCAGTCCCGGCTTTACCCGCGGTGATTCGGCTGTTGCCGCCCTTGAATATTTCCCGCGCCGAAGCCGCAGATGCGCTGGGCATCATCAGCGATGCGATTGAAGGGTTGAAGGGTTGAAGGGTTCAGCGCTGAGCCGCCGCACGAGTAGAAACGAACAATTGCAAAAATTAAGCGCCTGCCCCTCGCCCGCCAAACGCGAAACAATTTCTCGCCATTCAGTGCGCTAGTTAGTGCAGGAATAAGAGCCCGATTTTCGATCATATGAAACATCTCCTGAGTATCGAACAGCTTTCACGCGATGACATTCTTGCGGTTCTGCGAGCCACCGGAGACTTGAAGAAGAAGCGCACGCACATCGGGCCGCAGCCGCTGGTTGGGCAAACCTGGGCGCTGATCTTTTCAAAACCTTCGACTCGGACCAGGGTTTCGTTCGAAGTCGGCATTCGCGAGCTGGGGGGAAGCTGCATTTACATCAATGCGGTCGACGCTCAGCTCGGGCGCGGGGAGCTCATGAAGGATACCGCGCGTGTTTTGGCCCGCATGGTTCACGGCGCAATCATCCGTACTTACGCGCAGCGCGACCTGGAGGAATTCGCGGAATATTCAGGTGTCCCGACGGTGAATGCCCTAACGGACGACGAGCATCCCTGCCAGATTCTGGGCGATATTTTCACGATCGAAGAGAAGCGTGGCAGCATTGCGGATGCCGTAGTCACGTTCGTGGGCGACGGCGAATCAAACACCGCGCGATCGTGGTTATTCGCAGCTGCGAAGATGAATTTCGAATTACGGATTGCCGCGCCGAAGCGCTATCAACCGTCGGCCGAGCTGCTCAGGCGAGCAGGCGGTAAGGTTCATTGTACGGAAGATCTGGGGGAGGCCGCGCGCGGCGCGGACGTCCTTTACACCGATATATGGGTATCCATGGGCCAGGAAGCGGAAGAGGCGCGACGTCAGGCGGACCTCGGACCCTACTGGGTCAATCAATCGCTCGTTAGGCAGGCGAACCCTGACGTGCTGGTGATGCACTGCCTGCCAGCGCATCGCGGACAGGAAATCGAAGAAGCGACGTTCGAGGCGCACGCGGCCACCATATTCGATGAGGCGGAAAACCGGCTCCACGTGCAAAAAGCGATTCTGAGCGAGTTGGTAGCCGGCCGTTAGTCAGGCGGGCGCGGTAACAATGTTATGCTGGGAGAGAGTCAGAGGCCGGCTGCGATGAGACAAGGAGCGGCGGTCTCGAGTCCGCCGCGGTTTAGCGAAGGGACCAGCGCTTGTCTCGTCCCATTCAACCGCTACGGATGACAATTACTGGGACGAGACGAGCTCGTCGCTCCGACCGTTTTAGAATGACGGACTGGAGACTGCCGCTGCTTGGGATGGGAAAAGCAAACGCGGCCAGGGCCCCGGGACGTCCAAGCGCGCCTCATGCCCGGGCCCGGTCCGGGACTTTTCACTTTTTTACGGCCAAAAAGCGGACATTTACGATCTAGCAATCAGTAAAATTCGGCTTTTAGGCGAATTTGGTTGACGTTTTATCAGAAATCTAAAGAATCAGGGCTGACTTAACTCACACAGGGGAAATATACACCAGAGGGAAGACACACTTATATGAAGAACAAACTCGCGACACTTCTTGTATGCCTCACTGCCTCAGCGGCAGTCGCACAAACTTACACCGGCAACGGCCAAACCGGTTTCGGCGGCCCTGTCGGCCTAGGGACTTTATCGTTCTCAGATAACGGCAGCGGCACAGTCACCGGAACGCTCACCAATGGAAACACCGGCGTGGGGTTGAACGACGTATTCGTGATGTACATCGACACCACAGCCGGCGGTTTTTCCGACACCAGCACCTTCACCGACACTGGAGCTGGCGGAGATAACCTGCGTAAGGGAATTTCGGGCTTCGACGGCACCAATCGCAGCACGCTGACGTTCCCGACGGGCTTCCAGGCGGACTACGCGATTGCTCTGGCCCCAAATGCCGATGCAAACTTTGGCGGTCTTTGGATACTGGACAATCCGGCAAATTTCACGTTCAAGAGCAATTTGAACCTAACGCCGAACAACAATCCAAACGCGACCAGCTACACGTTTACGCTTAACCTGGCCGATCTCGGACTGCCGACAAACGGCACCTTCAACTTCGTGACGACCTACCTCAATCCGAACGGAGCGTTCCGCTCGAATGAGGCGATCGGCAATCACTTTACCAACGAGGTTGCAGGCAATTTTGGCGCTGGCCCGGCTACTGCCACCGGCTTCTCGACGTTTACCGCTTCTGCGGTTCCGGAGCCTTCAACCTTGTCGTTGCTGGCCGGTCCGGCCCTGCTCGGCGGGTTGTTCTTCGTTCGTCGCCGTCGCGCTTAATCATAAATTCGTTTTCGAAAAAGCCTCTCGTGAAAGCGAGGGGCTTTTTTGTTGGTCGGGTTCCTTCTCAGGGCGGCCCGTTTCATAGCTGCATGAGCGCCCGAAAAGCGGTTCGCTGACCGCCCAAATCGAGCGTTCCGCACCTGCCGCCGTCTCGTCCCTTAAAAAACGCGGAACATTGGTTGAAATAAACGCCGAATTCCGAAAAAAGATCGGGCAATTTCATCTGGCTTTGGTATGGTCTGCGCGCCCATCGGTGAATCCCCCCAATAGCCCGAAGCCGAGGACGTTTTCGGGCCTTGTTTCCGTTCCGCCGCCGGGGTGCATACAAGGGTAAACAGCCGAACATTATCCGCGCTTTTTACCCTCTAATGCGCTAGAATTTTGATGATTTAATCTGCCGGTAAATCACAGGGCTCCTCGCATTTACACCCCGCCGAAAAAACACAGTTTAGCGCGCGCCACGGTTGCTCTGCTGGCGCTCGGATTCGGCCTTTTCCGACCTTCTCCTGCTTCCGGTGAGGCGATGCTCCAGTATTTCAATACTGACTGGAACGAGATCGCGCTGAAAATGCCGGAACTGGCGGAAGCGGGCTACGATTCGCTATGGCTGCCGCCGCCAACCAAAGGCAGTGGTGGTTTGTCAGTCGGTTACGACCTGTGGGATCGTTTCGATCTCGGCAGCAAAGATCAGCGGGGCTCCGTTCGCACTCGTTATGGCACCGAAGCCGATCTCCTCCGCATGGTCGAAATCGCTCATCGATTCGGCATCCGCGTCTACTTCGACAACGTTATGAATCACAACGCATTCGATGTGCCCGGATTCAACGCTTCCACTCCCATCGACCTCTATCCGGGGCTGGTGCCGGAGGATTTCCATCTTCGGCTGACTCAGGAAGGTTTTTATCGCAAGTGGGACAACATCGCGAACTGGAACGATTCCTGGCAGAT